>CAMWKC010000072.1 GCA_947174735.1 uncultured Porphyromonadaceae bacterium | reverse complement strand
CCTCAGGCCAAACCTGAAGTAAGTAATGAAGACGTGCAGAAGCAGGTAAAAGAAACTCTTGCACGTCTCACCAATAAGCAGGTTAAGAAGAGTGTCAAGTGGCGTAAGGAGAAACGCGAGGAAATGCACAACCGCGAGCTTGAGAGGGAACGCCGTGAGGAAGCCGAGAGCAGAATTATCAAGATAACCGAATTCGTGACTGCGAACGATCTTGCTAATCTCATGGAGATTCCGGTTAACAACGTCATCGCCACCTGCATGAACCTCGGTGTAATGGTGTCTATCAACCAGCGCCTTGATGCAGAAACTATAAACATCGTAGCTGAGGAGTTCGGTTTCACTACCGAATATGTCAGTGCAGATGTGACAGAAGCAATTGCTACCGAAGAAGATGCTGAAGAAGACCTGCAGCCTCGTCCGCCGATTGTTACTGTCATGGGTCACGTAGACCACGGTAAAACATCACTTCTCGACTATATACGTAATTCTAACGTCATAGCCGGTGAGGCAGGCGGTATAACACAGCATATAGGTGCTTATAATGTGAAGCTACCTGACGGACGTCGAATTACTTTCCTTGATACTCCGGGTCATGAAGCTTTCACTGCTATGCGTGCACGTGGTGCTAAAGTCACTGACCTTGCTATTATCATTGTCGCAGCGGATGACGACGTAATGCCTCAGACTGTCGAAGCTATCAACCACGCCACTGCAGCCGGTGTGCCGATGGTATTCGCTATAAACAAGATAGATAAGCCTGCTGCCAATCCTGATAAAATTAAGGAGCAGTTAGCTGCTATGAATTATCTTGTCGAAGACTGGGGTGGTAAGTACCAGAGTCAGGATATATCCGCTAAGAAAGGTATCGGAGTCGAAGACCTTATGGAGAAAGTATTGCTTGAAGCAGAAATGCTTGATCTTCGTGCTAATCCCGATCGTCTCGCTATAGGTTCGGTTATAGAATCGTCGCTTGACAAAGGACGCGGTTATGTTGCTACTGTACTTGTACAGAACGGTACACTACGTGTAGGCGATGTTATATTGGCTGGTACACATTACGGTAAGATAAAAGCTATGTTCAACGAACGTAACCAGCGTGTCAAAGAAGCCGGTCCTTCTACTCCTGTGCTGATATTAGGTCTTAACGGCGCACCGACAGCAGGTGACACCTTTAATGTGCTTGAAACTGACCAGGAGGCACGCGAGATAGCCGGCAAGCGTGAGCAGTTGCAGCGTGAGCTCGGTCTGCGTACGAAGAAACGTCCGGGTCTCGAAGAACTTGGACGCCGCCGTGCCCTCAACGACTTCCACGAACTCAACCTTGTTGTCAAAGGTGATGTGGACGGTTCGGTTGAAGCTCTCAGCGATTCGCTTATCAAGCTTTCTACACCTGAAATACAGGTCAATGTGTTGCATAAGGGTGTAGGTGCCATATCTGAAAGCGATGTCACGTTAGCTGCCGCGTCAGATGCTATCATCATCGGTTTCCAGGTACGTCCTTCCGGCGCTGCCAAGCGTGAGGCTGATAAAGAAGGTGTGGAAATACGTCTCTATTCAGTCATCTATAAGGCCATCGAAGAGGTTAAGGATGCTATGGAGGGTCTGTTGGCTCCGGAAATCAAAGAGGAAATCATCGGTAATGCCGAGGTGCTCCAGACCTATCACATTTCGAAAGTCGGTACAATCGCCGGTGCCATTGTGCGTGACGGCAAAATTAAGAGCCGTAGCAAGATTCGTGTCATACGCGATGGTATTGTGGTCTATACCGGTGAACTCGGTAGCCTGAAGCGCTTTAAAGACGATGTCAAAGAGGTGGTATCAGGTTATGACTGCGGTCTGTCGGTACAGGGTTACAACGATATACGTGAAGGCGATCTTATCGAAGCTTTCGAGGAAGTCGAAGTTAAGAAAACTCTCTGATGCACACTGTATTCATTAACATAGGGTCCAATATGGGCCAGCGTCGCCTCGTCCTCAGCCGCGCCATGCGCGCTGTGGGCGAGGCGTTCGGTACTTATGAGATAAGTCATGTGGTTGAGTCGGAACCCTGGGGTTTCGACTCTGACCGCAAGTTTCTTAATCTCGGAATGATGTTCGCTTCGGAACTTGAACCCCGGCAGATTCTTGAGCGGTTACTTGAAATAGAACGCTCAATTTCCACTACACCCCATCGTAATGCAGACGGCTCATATACTGACCGTGAACTTGACATAGACCTTGTTGCCGTTGATGAACTTACAGTTGATGAACCCGGCTTAATACTTCCCCATCCCCGTTTAGCCGAACGCGATTTTTTTCTCGTACCTATGGAGGAACTCGCACCAGGCTGGCATCATCCGGTTACAGGTCTTACACCTACCCAAATGCTGCATAATCTTGAAAACAGTAAGATAAAATGACCCGCGCACTCATATATCGTGGTAATGACATACTTCTCTGTTGCGATGAAAATGACGTCCCGTTCTTTCCGGTTCTTGACGCCGATAATTGCAACAGTCCGGAAATAATGTATTTCGAGACAGAAGGAACGCGATATGCTGTACTTACCGAAAAGGCAGCTGAAAATGTAAAAGAAGGTTTCTGGATAGGATTAAGGGAGTCATGGGGAAGACTTGACCCAAAATCGTGGAATATAGCGGCAAAAGGAGCTGAATTAGCTCATTTCATGCGTACCAACTGCTTTTGTGGTACCTGTGGTACAGCTTTAGTGAAAGCTTCCGACATCAGTCGCCTATGTCCCGTCTGCGGACGTGAGTTTTTTCCGGCGCTAAGTCCGGCCATCATTGTACTGGTGACACGCGGGGAAGAAGCGCTGTTGGTACATGCCAAATCATTCCGACGACCTTTTTATGCCCTCGTAGCAGGATTTGTCGAAACCGGTGAAACTATCGAAGAATGTGTAGCTCGCGAAATCTATGAAGAGACTTCGTTACGAGTCACAGACATACGCTATTTCGGCAGCCAGTCGTGGCCTTTCCCTTCACAGCTTATGTTAGGCTTCACGGCCCGCTACGCTTCAGGCACACTGCGTTGGGCTGATGGTGAACTTTCTGATGGAGGTTTCTTTACTCGTGATTCTCATCCTCTGCTTCCTACCCTACCGTCAATATCACGCAGGCTTATCGATGCGTGGCTTAATGGTGAAGTGGGTAGGAAATAATATTGTGAATACTGTAAGTCCGTCCGGATGTGTTCGTAGCGAAAATGTGCAGTTGTGGCGACGTAATATTTCCGCAACAAGTGTCAGACCCAAGCCCTGGCCTTCAGGTTTAGTCGAGAAAAAAGGTGTGAAAAGGCGTTGAGTTACTTCCGGTGTAATGCCTTGGCCGTTATCAGTAATTTCAAGTCGTCTTTCATTTCCTCCTACAGTGCGTATTGTAATCTTATTACCTTTTTTACTCTGTGTTATAGCTTCATACGCATTCTTGACCACGTTGACTATTACTTGCTCAAACATCACACGGTCAGCCTGTATAATATCTTTACCGTCGTCGTGTATCAGTTCAAGGGTTACTGACGGCGGTATTATAGTATCAAGAAACGGGCGCAGACGTTCTGTCTCGGCACTCAGGCTGCATTGGACAAAATCAGGTTCCGGAAGGCGTACCACATCAGCATACGAACCTATGAATTCAGTCAGTCCGAGACAACGCTCGCGACAACTTGTTATTGTTTCTCCGATGTCTTTATCGTTAGCATGTATTTCTCCCAACAGTTCAAGTACTGAACCTAATCCTCCCATAGTATTGTTGACCTCGTGAGAAATAAGCCGTATTACTTTTTCGTATGCTCCACGTTCAGCTCTTATAACCTCATCAGTAACACTTTCAACCAGTATAAACGGACGTCTGAATCCTGAATCCATAAACCATAGCCTATATATTCTGTAGACTCTGACATCACCTAAACGTACCGTCATGTTCTTGCCTTCAGCCACAGACGCTATAGCTTGTCCTAACTCGTTGTCGAGTTCCTGTAAGGTAAGTCCGGCAAGATTTGTATTATGAGACATATTCATCATCTGTAAGAAAGTTCGGTTTACCATTGTGATATGTCCGTCAAAATCCATCATAGCCATACCCATAGGCGAGGCGTCTATAAGCAGAGACAGAAGTTTATCCTGTTCGCGTTTACGTATGTGTTCACGGTGCAACCGGTCCATAAGTTTATTGAATAGTTCGGCTATACGGTCGGCGTCACGCTGGCCTACACGGACCAGACGATTGTTATACTCCTGTGCTCTGAGCAGATCCATACCGTTACGCACCACACGGGCCGGACGTATCACACTATACCACAGAGCGCCTATACTTAGTCCGCACATAAAGACCGAACTCCAGGTAAGCCATACCGGTACTGTCGCAAACCACAAAGCGCAATAGCTCAGCAGTCCCACTGAGATTATAAGCAGTACAAAAGCTGTGTCGCGTGTCATGGTACAATACCGAATTTCTCCATACGTCGATACAAAGCCTGACGTGTGATACCTAACACAAGAGCAACTTTGGAGAGGTTGCCACCGTAGCGTGCGAGAGCATCGGTTATGGCCTGACGTTCCATATCGGCTAAGGTCCTACCGCTGACCGGAATCTCAGCCCGGTCTGCAACTCCGGATAAAGCCGATACTTCGATACGTGTACCTCTGCCGAGTATATACGCACTCTCGATTATATTACGCAGTTCACGTATATTTCCGGGATATGGCAGTTTTTCAAGTAGTCTGAGTGCTTCAGCCGATATTTCAGGTACCGGTTGACCGTCACGTAAAGCAGCCTCACGCAGAAAATGATATACTAACGGTGCAATATCTTCACGGCGTTCGCGTAGCGGCGGCAGACGTAATGTGACAAGATTGATACGGTAAAACAGGTCTTCACGCCATTTCCCTGCTGCTACAAGAGCGGGCAGATCAGCATTGGTAGCGCAGACCACGCGCAAATCTACTTTACGTGTCAGATTCTCGCCAAGGCGTTCGAAAGTATGCTGTTGCAGTACACGAAGCAGTTTCACCTGTGAAGTTTGGTCAAGGTCTCCTATTTCATCAAGAAAAATTGTTCCCTTGTCAGCCTCCTCGAAACGCCCGCGACGGTCACTTACGGCACCTGTAAAAGCCCCTTTTGCGTAACCGAACATCTCACTCTCAAACAGAGGCGCCGGCACACCGCCTATATTGACCGTTACTAACGGTCCTGCTGCACGACGGCTGTTTCGGTGTATAGCCTGTGCTATAAGTTCTTTTCCCGTACCGTTCTCACCAAGTATCAGTACAGGTGCATCTGTCGGAGCCACACGCTCAGCCATATCGAGAACTGTTCGCAACGTACCGCTACTGCCTATTATACCGTTACGGTCAAAGCCGGTATTGGCTTCCTCTGATTCTTTATTGTTTGTACCCAGACTCAAAGCTGTGGCAACCTGTTGTAAAAGTACATGATTATTCCATGGCTTGGTCATAAAATCAAAGGCACCGGCTTTCATACCTTCCACAGCCAACTGTATACTTCCCCAGGCTGTAAGCAGTATTACAGGAACATCGGGTAATAATATCCGTGACTGTCGAAGGAGATGCAGACCTTCCTCACCGGTTGTTGTACGACTGAAATTCATATCCATTATGATAAGCTGCGGAGTCTGTCGCCGCATGATTTCAAGTGCTTCGTCAGGGGTGGCTGCGCTTTCTGTGTCGTATCCTGCACGACGCAGTACAAGACCTATACTCGAACGTACCGAACGGTCATCGTCAACTATTAAAATCATATTACAAATTTAATCTTTTTTACTGATATAAGGTTTTTATACAGATTTATTGTTGTACCAGCGCTTCTATATCGGCGTCTATATTACATCCGCGGGCGAAATCCCAAAGTGTAAGGCTACGTAGCTGATAGTGATAAAGCCAGTAAAGATACAGTTCGTTAACATATTCACGGCGTGACTCGTCTTTCTTAACCCGTGAATCATTAAGGTCGAGTGTTGACAAACGACCTATCATATAGGTTTCGACATTAGTGGCATAACGTTGAGCTGCTATTGTGTCGGCACGTGCTGAAAGTTCGAGCTGGCGGCGCTGATTACCATAGCGTTCGACAAGCAGGAACAATTCCTGACTGAAACGCATTGACTCCTGACGCAGACGACTTGCGGTAACATTACGGTTACTTTCGGCTACTTTCACACGTCCACAGCGTTTGCCCCAATCTATAAGCGGAATATTGATACCGATTTCCAACACCTGATTATCACGCAGCCCACGATACGCATCGCCGAAATGTGAAGCCGTACCTGTAAAACCTATCTGTGCAAACAGTTCTATCTGGCGCAAATCACCTTTGGCCTTGGCTACGGCATAATCGGCCTCAAGTTGTAGACGCAATTGATTCTTGGCGAATTTGTTATTGGCAAGGGCTTTCTCCAAAGCTTCGGCAAAACCTATCTCTACATTAGGAACCCTGTCGGGTATTTCAGGCTCGATATCGGTATCGCTGTCAATATCAAGGAAGGCACATAACTGAAATACAGCACTGCGCAGATTACTTTCGCGATCAGTCAGTTCCGACTGTGCATTAAGTACATTAAGTTCCATCTGCAACAGGTCATTACGGCTTATCTGGCCCATATTACGTTTTTCTACAGCTACTTCATACAGCTTCTCGGCGTTGGCAAGATTCTGACAGGCTATATCACGGTTTTCGCGCGCCATAAGCAGTGCGAAATAAAGTCCCGTCACCTGTATAGCGACATCTTCGGTAGCACTCAGAAAAGCTGCCTTAGCTTCAGAATAACGTACTGGTTCAATCCGGCGGTCCCATTTTATAGTATTGACACCGAATACAGGCTGCTGAAGCGTGAGTGCCACAGGTATACTCATATATCGGTTATAACTGTCGCCGCTAAGCTGACGTAGCCAGTCGGCTGATGTATTGACAGACAACGTACCGCCGGTAGGCCAGATACGCTGTGACAATGACAGACCGCCATTGACTTCAAGATAATTATTGGCTACAAAAGAATAACTACCATCTGCGTTCATATACGGACTGTATTGCTTATGGTATGAAGGTATCGTACCGGTCAGCGTAAGTTCCGGCAACAGTTCGGCACGATAGGTACGGTACTCCCAATAACTGGTACGCAGCTCATCGAGAGCTACGGCAGCGTCTACACTGCCTGTACGGGCACGTGCTATGGCGTCAGCGAGGGTCAGCCGTAGCTGACCCTCTGACTTACCAAAGCCAAACAACAGTATTACTGCCGAGATTTGAAGTATGAGATTGCGTGTTCTCATAGTATTAATATAATTTTGCAGTTGCTCCAACTGTATTATTCTTCCTTAAGTGCTATGGCAGGCTGCACACGCATAGCACGATAGGCCGGAAACCATACACCAAGCATTACAGCAATGCTCATGATTAATAATGTTCCTATTGTCGGTGTAAGTACAGACTGTTTCCAATATCCGTATTCCATATAGACAGGTATAACTGAACTTCTGACAAGAATTACAGTAATCACAGTTGCTATTATTACAGCTATAGCAAAGAGTACAAATACTTCACCGATAAGACGTCGTACTATATCACCTGATGTCGCACCGGTAACTTTACGCAAAGCAATCTCGCCTGTACGCTGCTGCACACGGAACCAGAACGTACCCAACAATCCGAGAAATATAATAAAAATCATAAAGCATATACCGGATATATACAGACGTAATTCTACTGTAGGGATATATTGGGTTATATAGCGCTGCTGTGCAAGTGTATGCAATTCCGTCAGACGTGCGTTACGTAGCCGACTGAGAGAAATGTCATTACGAAAATCCTCTTCAAGCATACGTCCCATACCCGATTTGACACGTATGGCTACATCCCATGCGCCTTGAAGTGCTTCATCATTATTTTCGTCAAGAGGTAATATTGTAGTACCTACATTCATAGATTCAAACTCGCTACGGGGTATTGCACGTATAAGTGCACCTACACGCGGAGTCAGTTTCGGTTCTTCGTTTTCACGATTATATAAACTCTCCAATTGTTTACCAACCAGCTCAGCCGGGTTACGGCCTGTATATTCATATATAAGATGGTTAGATATTAATACTTCACCTTTTTCCAATATTTCTGTAAGTTGTTCGGTAGATAGTCCTTCAAGACTTTGCAGACCTAATACCTTTACCATACCGGTAGACATAAGACGTTGGTTAGTACTGTAGCCAATGCTATCTTCGCTCCCTGCAGCACGATAGGCAGTATTAAAAGCGGAAAAGAAGAAAGGAAGTCCGTTTTTATGCACTCCGACAGCTTCAACATAAGGTTTACCACGCAACTGACTGAGAATATATCTGAGATCCTGTAGATTATTATGATTGTCATCTTCACCGAAATCAGTGAACTCCGGACTTTCTTCGGGTATCCATTTTATTGAAGCAATATAAACATTTTCATAATCGTTTGCTATACCCATAGGTTGAAATAAGGCATGTAACTTTGGTGATATAGTCCCTATAAGAAACCAGATTACTATGGTTACTATAGTCAATTCGATAATAAGCCATATATTATCACGCCATTCATTGCCTATCTGTTTTAATAATGCTCTTTTCATTGTCTTTACTTTTTCAGATTACTTTTTTCCGGTATCATTTACCACGGCTGTTTAGAGCACGGGCTGGATTTATTCTCGCTGCTTTCCATGCCGGTATGCCGGCACTTAGCAGATTCAGTATGAAACAAAGTAGCAATGCAAATCCAAAAGAATCCCAATTAAACAGCATCTCAAAAGTAGGAGTAGTAACAGTCTGGTCAAAATTATCTATAAAAAAATCACCAGTATAATTGACAAAATAATTACTTATAAATAATATAAATATCATACTAAGCCCCAAACCTACTATTCCGCCTGCTAAAGTGATAAAGAAATTCTCACATAGCAATTGCCATACTATCCGACTTCGACGGCAGCCGAAAGCGCGTCTTACTCCTATCTCAGCCACACGATGGCGCATACGGCTACGGGTCATACTGCTGAGATTTATAGCCGGTAAGAGCAGAAGCAACATATAGGTTATCAGACGCTGCCGACGTGGAGTTTGTATATCGGGAGTTGTATTACTGCCAAAAGCAATAGACTTTGTCTCTGTGTCATAAGG
>CAMWKC010000071.1 GCA_947174735.1 uncultured Porphyromonadaceae bacterium | reverse complement strand
GATTTTGCCGGTGTTCAGGGCGAGGTTTACGACATTGACGGACGTTTTATGGGTCGCGGGACATCGGTAAATGTAGCTACAGGTACCTATGTTGTAAAAGTCGGTGATATGTCACGTAAAGTAATGGTAAAATAAATTATTACATGATGAAGCAACTGGCTCTCGTATCGCTGCTTATGCTATCCGGACCGATGTGGACATTCGCATCGGCGCCGATAGATTTGTGGCAGACCAATTTTAAGAACGGACGTTTTCCGTCAGGTATTACAACGGCAGCCCTGAGTGAGGCACAACCTATAAAAGATAGATATAAAAACGGATATACCGAAGACGGATGGATCGTTAAGGTGTTCGGTAAGGTCTACTGTGCTTTGTCGCCAACTTCAACCGGTGTTGACACACCGGTAGAAAATGTACTTAATATTCCGGCTGTCACACTTCCGAATGAAGCCGAAGGCGCTATTGTACGCTGGACGGCACGCTCCGTGCTTCCCGGTATGCCGGAAGCCTACGAAGTGCGTGTACGAACCGAAAATTCCGATACATGGCAGCTGCTGTGCCGTGTTGAGGAAGAACAAGATGTATTCACTACACATGTAGCTCATCTTGAAGAATATGCCGGCCAAAAGATAGAACTACAGTTTGCCTGTGTCAGTGTAAACCGCTATATGTTAGCTATCGGTGAGATATATGTAGGCATTCCCTCCGCACCACTGCTCACCGGACAGAATCCCAC
Organism: uncultured Porphyromonadaceae bacterium; assembly: GCA_947174735.1. Taxonomy (GTDB): domain Bacteria; phylum Bacteroidota; class Bacteroidia; order Bacteroidales; family Muribaculaceae; genus Lepagella. The sequence continues at coordinate 8,453 of CAMWKC010000071.1, read as the reverse complement.
ACCACGCTTTGCTGAGAATGCAAGCCCGCGTGATGTGAAGTTCAGTGTTTTCGGTTCGATGCTTAATTGTGGTGCTGAAATAGCCGAAGGCTCGAGCCTGATAATACGTTCTGAAAATGAAGATAACTCGGTATGGCCGATAAGTCAGACAGTAAAGACAGGAGAGACACTTGATTTCGATATACCGTTTGAAGCACCGGACAATGCGACAACAGAATACGAAGTCGTGCTGGCTACTCCTGACGGTAACGAATATCAAGTTATAAAATCCGACGTTACCCGTTCAGGCTTTGCACGCAATCTGCTTGTGGACGAAGGTACAGGTATATGGTGTAATAACTGTCCTGACGGCATACTTGAAATTGCCCGTCTGGAAGAGCAGTATCCCGGCCAGATGATTGCTGTATGTACTCATACAAACGACATACTGGCCAACGAAGAATACTGGAGTCATCTTAACTTTTATGCTATACCCTATTATCTGCTTAACCGTAAAAAATCGACAGCAGGAGGAAATACCAAAAAGTTTGCTGACTCACTAAACGATCCTACCATAGCTTCAATACAGGTATCGGAAGGCCCGACAGGCGACTGGGAACATGTCACAGCTACAGTCGAAGTAATGTTTGACCGTGACCTTGATGATCCCGGACGTTACGGAGTAGGTTACGTGCTTACCTCGCCCTATTACCGTCCTGACGGCAACGGACGCTGGATGCAGCAGAACAGCTGTAATATAGGAAGTTCTGAACAATATTACTTCCTCCCATCCGTTATACCTGCACAACTATCGTTCTATAAACACGTGTCACTTAGCGCCACACATGCTTTTGACCCTGTTGAAGTGGTATGGGACGGAAATCCGACAGTCGTACCGGCCTATACTCCCGGTTATGTGACACTTGATTTCGGTGAGCTGTTTACATCTACTACCGATGAATCGGTAGATCCGGCTACAGTTCCTGATAATATAAGTCTGGTAGCATTCGTTATAGATAACACAGACGGGACTGTTCTCAACGCTACAGTCTTCCCGCTCCAGCAGGAATTTGACAAAAATTCTGGTGTTACTCCAATTACGTCAGACAGTGAAACGAAATTACGTGTTGTAAACGGTGAACTACGTTTCACATTACCAGAAAGCGACAACCGATATGAAGTGACTATTACTAATGCTGCGGGTATCACACTTGCCCGCTATGAAGGTCACGATAGGGGTACCGGTACTTTACGTCTTCCGTCATATAAGGGTATTATGATAGTAACACTCCATACTTCAAACAGTTATAAATCTATAAAAGTCATAAACTGACTTCATGAAACTTATATACTCAAATGAAACATATTCTTACTTTGTCGCTTGCGCTTCCTTTAGCCTTTACGGCTGCTGCGCATACCGACCTGCTTAATCAGAATTTCAACGGAGAATACCTTGTGGATTTTCCTATTGTTCTTGACCTTGACAATCTGCCTCCGTTAGCCAATGTGAATCCTTTGTTCATGGACGGAGCCGGTGTTGCCCAGCCATGGTGGCCACTTAAAGACTCTTCGAGTTCAGACGACCGTTTTCTCTGTTCACACTCGGCTTATCAGTATGCCGGTGCGTCAAACGACTGGATAGGCAGCCGTGCTATAACTATCCCTTCCGATGGATTTGTGCTGTCGTTCGGAGCCCAATCATACGTCTTGCGTAGTGGTGACCGTCTCAGTGACCTCTGGGTCTTTATCACTGAAGAACCACTAAATAAAGATAATCTCCCGACGGAACCGACAATGTATATCGAACAAATCGGTCTCGGTGCAGACCCGGAAATTATGGAAGGTGATTTTATTCCTTATGAACTTAACCTCGATCCATGGACCGGTAAGACCATCTATATCAATTTCGCTAATCTCAATGAAGACCGTGACATATTAGCTATTGACAATGTCCTTGTACGACGTCAGGATGTAGCCGAGGTAAATATTCAGGGTCCCGGCGAATATGTGGTGCAGGGTGAATATACAGTCAGCGCTACCATACGCGGTACGGAAGCTCCCGGTTTAGGCGCATGGACTCTTACGTTTGATGATGGTAACGGCAATACTGATATTCGTACAGGTGATGCTCTTGCTGTAGGCGATGAATTCAGTTTTGAGTTTATAGGTGTGGCAGAAGCAGGCAAGGTTTCAGAATACTCTGTCAGCCTGACTTCAGACGATATACCTGCCATTCCTGCTTCCGGCTCACTGACAGGTCTGGCCTTCCTTCCGGTTCACCGTGTATTCTACGAAGAATCTACCGGTGTATGGTGCGGCAACTGTCCTCTCGGTTCTTACACCATAGAGTCGATGATGACCGATCCGGAAATGAAAGACCGTGTCGTGCCTATATCAATACATATACCCGGTACAGGCAGTGATTATATGGTCAATGAGGAGTATGCAGCTAATTTCGGTCTTACAGCCGCTCCCCTAACCCGTACGGAACGTGAGGAAAGACTACTTGGCTTCGGCAATCTCGACCGTATCTATGACCCTTCTAATCCCAACACCGCAGCCGGGCATCTGCGCACTTATGCCGACCGTATAACAACAGCCGACATATCTCTGTCTGCAGCTTATTCCGATGCTGACGTTTATCCGCCTCATTTAATATGCGATGTGACAGTACGTTCGGCCATTGATATGGAAGGTCAGTATGCTGTAGGTCTGGTAATGACAGAGAACAATGTAACCTTCGATCATCCTTCATGGTACCAGAGCAATTACTCCTCAGGCGATGACATCGAAGGTGATATGGGCGGTTGGACCAAACTTCCTGCATACGTCAAAGGTATGCGCTATCAGGACGTAGCACGCGGCATCTGGGGCTATAACGGCATAGACGGCTCATTACCGGCCCTGCTTCCCATGAATCAGGACATCGCTTTCCAATATGAGATTGAGATGCCTGACACTTACCGTGAACTTACCGAAGGTGATCCGTCAACAGCTATTGCTCCGGCTATAAATCCGGATAACGTAATTATGATTGCTTTTCTTGTTGACCAGAAGACCGGTTTCGTAATCAATGCAGTTTCCTATCCTATGAGTCCGGCGGCTGAGGAACGTTTCACTATCGCTGATGTACTCGCTGAGTCAGGAGTTGACAACATTACTGTATCTGATTATGAAGGCGAACCTGAGTATTATAATCTTCAGGGTATACGTCTGAGTGCTCCCGTATCCGGACAACCGGTTATCGTCCGTCAAGGCAACACTGTGAGCAAACAAATATTTAAATAAAGGAAGATATTACATAATATCCTGAATAAAGCGCCGGAAGTATCTGTACAGACACTTCCGGCGCTTTATTCTTATACAGTATAATGATTTAATCTACAGTATAATATTGGATTAGTGACAGCGTAAAACCTTAACCGTACGGCCGTCGGTATAACGCATTATATTAAAGCCATCTCCGAGAGTTGTACGGCTGACACCGTCCGCACCATAGATAAGCAAACGACTATCGGTTTCACCTATAACTTCTTCTATACCGCTTATTTCACTCCATGTGAAAAGCATAGTTTCATCACCGGCCACCAGTTTAGTCGGGTAATCATCAGCATCGAGCGTCCAGACACACGACCCGGTCTCAGTCTCGTCTTCATCGTGTATCATTACTCCCGTAGGCAATTCACGAGAAGCTATGCCTAACAGACCTGCGAAATAAGCATACTCCATTACATCAAGTTCCAGACCGAACATTTCATCATAATACATAAGTTCGCCCTTATTAGGCACACCCGAATAACTGAACTCAGCTGTATATCCCTCCTCTATTATATTATTTTCAGTTTCGGTATATCTGACCTGTGTCAGATTATCAGCTGTATATGTCAGAGTATATTCTATTGTCTCATTATCCTCGACAATTCGCGTATATGTCAGATGTCCGGCTTCATCATACTCAAAGCTTATAACGCCGCTTTCAGCCATATAAGGATATTCATACTCCGCACGTTCCACATAGCCGTTAGGGCCGATAAATAAAGTTGCTGTGTACTGACGCCACATAGGTCCGCCGGCAGTCAGCTCTACTTTATTCCGGGTAGCCAGATTATCGTAATGAAACGTAATGATACCTGACTCACCGTCAGGATTATCTTCTATATTTTTCAAGCGCCCCTCATACTCCGTACCTTCCCCATAATAAATGTACGAAGCAGTCTCAGTCATTTCCCCTGGTTCCGAAAGGGAAGTTTGTATCAGACGCCGCTCAGCAGCCATACCGTTCTGTGTCCACACTGATACCAATAATACAGCTGACACAGTACTGATCATCGTAAAATTTTTCTTCATATTTTTCTATCATTAAAGTTATGTCGGTTGCTCAGGAAAGCTTCTATCAATATAAACAATATATAATGCAAACCTTGCATACAGACTGAAAAAAAGTCTGTTTCCCAACCTATAACAGAATATAATTTAGAAAGGTCAGTAAACCACAAATTTACTGACCTTTCTAATTCACACCCTGTTAAGGAGTTTTTCTATAGGATTAAATTCTTATTCTGTGTAGACCTTGATGTTGCTGAGGGCCAGCGGAGAATCATAACTGTTAACTGACCAACAGTTCTTATGCATACCGTAAAGACGAGCGGTATAAGCTACGTTGTCATTGATATAGACTGTACAGACGGAATTATCAGACAGAATAGTAATATTGTAGACACCGTCGGCAGGAGCATCAAAGAGATAGCCATCGGCACCGGCTATAAAACCCACACCGGCAGGACCTTCCTGTTCGAGATTAATCTTACGTCTACCGTCACCTTCCGAATTGACTACAACAGTATAATAAGTGTCTGAATCAGACCCGCGTACAAAAGAGATGCCGAAACGGCCGTTTTTATCAGCAGGCGTAACAGTAAATTCAAGACGGTTGGTATTTTTCAAACGATTGAAAAGTACATGCTGTCCGGCAGCCAGCGAATACCCGCCATTAGCTTCAGTAGCCTCGCCGCCCATTTTACTGAGAGTATAAGGAGTGGAGAACTTATTTTTTATACCGTCTACAGCTGTCAGACTAAGGGTACCGTCAGAATGTTGTACCAACTTATGTGCCACAAGAGCACCGGCCCACTCCGGTTCAGCCGGATAAGCACCTACATTGAGGTTATCCTCACCGGCGCGGGTAGGACACCAGCCCCACATATAGCGTTCGTTACCGTTACCTGCTGTTTTACCGGCATAGAAGGCACGGCTGTCGAGCATGCCCTCATGAGAATCCGGCCAGATACCGGCATCATTGGCTGTACAGCTCTTCAGTTCCTCAAGAGTGCGACCTTTGAAGTACTGCACACGACGTACGGCAGCATGTTTCTCGGAGTAAACAAGATACCACCAATCGCCCATTTTGAACAGGTCGGGACACTCATAGAAACGGTCCCACATCATAGGCATAAACACACCAACGCTGTTCCAGTCACGCAGATTGTCAGAAGTATATTCCGCAATCACTCCTTTTCCGCCTTTCACAGTAGAGACAAGCAGATGGAAATGCCCATCCTCACCTTTAATCACACATGGGTCGCGGAAATCATCACTGCTGTATTCAGCACCGGCAGTAAGCATGAAACTGCGGTCTTTGGTCCAGTTAAGACAGTCAGTCGATGTAGCTACCATTATGGCTTCGTTCATACCTGTAAGAGCCTTGTTAACCGAATGAGCCGTATAGAAGGTATGATACATCTTAGTAGCGTCGTCATAGATAACTGAGCCGGTACCTAACGCTCCGTCCATCTCACTTTGTGTTCCGGTAGGAATAACCTCACCAAGCGAACGGTATGTAGCACCATCTTCAGTCTCAAGACACCAGAAAGGATGATAGGTAGCTGAGTTGGGGCGAAATTCCTGAAGATACATGATCTTGAAATTGCCGGCTACCGGATCATAGAAAGGCATTGGGTCACCTACATAGCCGACCGATGGCTTATAGAAGGTGCTGTAACCGGAATTGTCAGTGCTCTCGAAATAGGCTGAGGTATTGTCCCAGTCCTTTGCTGTGTCAGTAACATGATCATCACTGCTACAGGACATCAGTGAGAGAGCGAGAAGTGCGGATATCATTATAATGTTGGATTTCATAGATGAAAATATTATTATGTCGGAGAAATCATTTCAGGGTGACAGAACACTGCCGAATCAGAAATCACTGACAAAGATAGTTAATTGCATTCTTGGTTAACTTCTGTATATTCTCCTTGTAGAGATTCTCTCCGGTGGGTACATACCATTCGTATGCAGGCGTACCGATTGTGATTACATAGCCTGACATATAGCCCGAAAGTACTTCACGAGGAGTAAACTCAGCAGTTGTAATACGGTTTGGATCAAAATCATTACCGCTGCCGAGTGCCGTAGCGCCTGTACGTTCCTGCCATATCTCGACACTACCATAAGCATCCCAATCAGCTACCCACTGCAGAGTGCGGTTTGAATTGGCACAGCCGGCCGACATAAGAAGTATTCTGCCGTCAGTTTCAATAGGAAGTCCTGAATAGATCGGGTGATTTTCGTGACCGGTGACATTCAGACCGAGGTCGGACTCAAGAGTCTCATAGTTATCACCGCCGAACATATTGTTAGGACTCTGCTGGTCACGTGCTACACGCCATACGTCATTGATATAACGGGCACCATCGCGGCTGGCAAGTATATTACCGCCCTTGATATAGTAATCATTAAAGAGATCTCGTGTATCCCACATTACACCGGGCCAGTCTGTCCAGTCAAAATGACACCATACCATCTTAAAGTCAGAAAGCTTGACACTGCCGTCGAGAAGCGAACTCAATGATACGAAACGGCTGTTGCTCACATTTTCAAGCATCCAGCGGGCAGCGGCGGCAGCCTCGGGACCAAGTTCTTCGACTGATTCAACATCCAAATCAGGATGAAACATAAGTTCGCGAAGAATCTCGTCATTAGTCTGCCAGCGCCATTTTTCAGCACTACACTGTGACACTCCCACTTTGAAAGTCTTGTTCTTCTCCCGACATGAAGACACAAAAGTTATCATGAGCACAGATATTATGCTCAAAATAAAACATGGAATGAGATTACGGGATTTAGTCACGATGAAAGGTAATAAGCAGCTTTGAATATAGAGAAGAAACCTAAAGCAATAAAGCTTAGACTCTTGTGGTAGCAAAGTTATAATATTTCAACAAAATGACAAAATATTATTTAAAATTTTAATGTCATAAAAAATTAAAATAATGATATTATTATCTTCTATTAAAATATTACCCTATTTCATTAAGAAAAGGCATGAAAAATAATTAACTTTGCAAAAACTCGGCTATAGAGGTTGTTTACGGTTGCCATTGAATTATCGTACCCGTAAATGTGACATTACTAAAATTATAACCTTATTAAAAACATATTGAAATATGGAGAATAACAATCTGTACATCAGGTTTGACTGGGCCATAAAGCACATACTGCGTGACAAAGCCAACTTCGATATTCTCGAAGGCTTTATCTCAGTGCTTATCGGGGAAGAGGTAAAAATCATAGAGCTTCTTGAGAGTGAGTCGAATCAGGAAGACAGAAACGATAAGTTCAACCGTGTCGACATAAAAGCTATGAATAGCAAAGGACACCTGATTATCGTAGAGGTACAGCTCACACGCCAGCTGCATTATCTGCAACGTATCCTTTACGGTACATCCAAGGCTGTTACCGAACACATCAGTCTTGGAGATAAGTATGACCAGATTAAAAAAGTCTACTCCATAAGTATACTCTACTGTGACTACGGACAGGGAGACGACTATGTCTATCACGGCCAAACCCGTTTCAGAGGTATACACACAGGTACCGACCTGCTGGTGAACGCCCGTGAAAACGGAGTGATAATACAGCAGCTTCCAAGTGAGGTATTTCCCGAATACTATATTATTCGGGTAAACGAATATGATAAAACTCCTGAATCACCTCTCGATGAATGGCTAACCTATCTCAAAACAGGAAAAATCAGACAGGATACTCGTACTCCCGGTCTGCAACAGGTAAGGGAAAAACTCCGTGTGTTGGCTATGTCACCGAAGGAACGCAGAGCCTACGAGGCTCATATAGATAATATAATGGTACAAAACGATGTACTTTCCACTGCCCACTACGAGGGGCACGCTGAAGGATTAGCTATAGGATTAGCCGAAGGTCGTGCACAAGGATTAGCACAAGGACACGCTCAGGGATTGGTCCAAGGACGTACTGAAGGAATTGCCTCCGTAGTCTCAAACATGATCAGCCAGGGGTTGTCTGAAGAAATGATACAGAAATTTACCGGCCTTTCCGCAGAAGATATAGAAAGTCTCCGCAGCTCTGAAAATCCAGAAACTTTATGAAAAATATAACCGCGAATCTTTAACGAATAAGTATATTTCATAGAACCGACATAGATTTTATAACTTTACCAA
>CAMWKC010000070.1 GCA_947174735.1 uncultured Porphyromonadaceae bacterium | reverse complement strand
TCATCACTGTAAAAGGCTATGCTGAAGTCACCGTCTGAATATCTTCCTGAAGCATTAGGAATATCCATCACAATATCACCATCAATGGGAGTATAACCATTGATATCAACGTACGGTACTTCTCCATTATAGCTGGCAGTACAAGTTTGTTCATCAATCGGTTCGTAATCGGAATTATATAATACACCTTCCATTGTGAAATTGATTGAGTATCCTTCGTCAGAATTCTCAATAGTCAGGGTACCGGCTGTAGGTGTATAGATATATCCTACAAGAGAAGAAGAATCATCCGGATGAGGAAATACATCCATATATTCCGAGTCCGATGCAGAAATTGTCCCTGCTGTAAAATCATCGTTTACAGTATAGACACCTGTCGGTAACACAGGATTGGCAGAATCGGTCTGTTCGCCTATGAAAAATATACGTACCATCTGACCCTCATGAGTCGGATTTCCATTATTTATTCCTGCTGATGAAAGGAACAAATAGTATCCTCCGGTCCCGTTTTCCAGCATATCTCCGTAGTAGTAGAAGGATGCCTCGGTAGCTACACAGTTAGTCTCCGGTTCATCAATAGAACGGGTACGGATTGCCTGAGCCACAGAGGGAAGTTTCACATCTTCAAGCGTGACCTTAGTTGGCGCAGTCACATTCTTCCACGCGCCACAGAAAGATGTGGGCGACACAGGCACAGTTGCCATTGAGGTGATACTCATTGCAAGAGCTGCTGCAAAAAAGTAGAATTTCATAATAAGAATAGTCTTTGGTTATTATTTAGTTTTATTTCAAGATAACTTGGAGAATATGGAATAAGGCACCAATCCGTGATGATAGGCGCCTTTAATTTCAGAGATAAAGTGTTACTTTGCGTCGATGTCGTTCAGGAGTGAGCGCACGGCGGTCTCGAGTTGTGTGTCAATGCCGCGTACTACGTCGGCTGGATCGTTGGCGACACGGATGTCGGGCTCGAGCTGGCTGTTTTCAAGCACTGTGCCTTCAGCTGTACGGAAAGCAACGACCGGCACACCGAATAGCAGTGAGGGGTCCTGAAGGTCTATCCAGTTGACACTTGACATGGTGCCGGGCACGGGCATACCTACAAGTTTGCCAAGTTTTTTCTTCTTATAGACCCAAGGAGTACCGTGAGCATTACTGTAGTTAGCCTCGCAGATAAGCATCACACTGGGCTTGTTCCAGCGGCGCGACGGCATCTCAGATGACTTCTTGCCGTGTATTTCCTGCGTCAGATATTTCTCACCGCTAAACAGTACCTCTATATCCTCGTGCAGGCGTCCTCCACCATTCCAGCGGGTATCAATTACTATACCTTCACGGTCAGCATATTCACCTAATACTTTGGCATAGACCTTACGGAAACTGTCATCAGTCATGTTCTGTATATGTACATAACCGAGACGACCACCTGACAGACTGTCAACGGCCTGTTCACGACTTTTTACCCAACGGTCATAAAGCATCTCACCGACAGCACCCGAACTGATAGGCAGTACTACCTCTTCCCATGTCTGTCCTGTGGCCGGGTCACGCAGAGCAACAAGAGTTTTGCGTCGTGTCAGACCGTTGAGTACCTGAGCCCAGTCAGTATCAGCTCCGATAGCAGTACCGTTGATAGCAGTCACTATGTGGCCGGGACGTACACGTGTGGTAGCACGGTCAAAGGGACCGCCTGTAAGTATCTCTTCAATCAGAAGGCCGTCACCGTTATGCGACAGGTCATACAGCAGACCGAGTGAAGCTGTCTGTTCCTTAGCAGCCGGTGCAAAATAACGGCCACCGGAATGGGATACATTCAATTCACCGAGAAGTTCACTCAACAAGTCGGCGAAAGCCTGATTCTCGTTAATGTGGGGTAGGAAACGGCGGTAGTTTTCAACGTATGCATCCCAGTCTATAGGCATTTCGGGCAGGTAGAAACGCTCACGTGCCTCGTTGGCTACATAGTCGAGCATTGCCTCACGCTCTTTAGCCCGGTCAAGACGTATCGAACCCGATGTACCAACCGGCTTAACCTCGCCCGATTTAGGATTGAATTTCTTTACCTGACCGCTTACAAGGAAGATATTGCCGTCCTTATCGGTAGCTATGCCTGTAGGCTCGGCATCAAGTTTCTTTACCATCGATACATCACCCTTGCGGAGGTCTTTTTTCCACATATCATAGCCCTCTTCAAAAGCAGCTAAGTAATAGAGAGTCTCACCGTCTTGCGAAACAACGAAGTCACTTATCTCAGCCGAAGCGGGTGTCAGACGTATTATACGGTCTTCGATACCGTCACGTTCAACCACTACCCCTTTCTTCTCATCAGTTCCGGTAGCGGATTCTTTATCCTTATCTTTCTTACCCTTCTTACCTTTCTTAGACTTTTTATCGTCCTTACCGTCATCTTTTTTAGCATCTTTCTTCTGCTGTTCCTCTACTTCTTTCTGAAGTTCATAGTCCTCGGGCGACAGTCTGAAGCGGTCGTAAGCCTCTTTATTAAGGAAAGCCATCATGACGTCGAACTGCGAGCCCCACGAAGCATGATTACGCATACCGTAACGCTCGGAAGCAAAGATAACGGCATTGCCGTCGGGAGTAAAGCGCGGATTCTGGTCAAAATAACCGGTTACTGTCACAGGTACAAATTCACCGGTCTCGGTATCTACTATGGCAATATCGCTATACGGGTCACGCGACGGATTAGTAACTTCGAGTGTGAGCCAGCGGCTGTCAGGAGCCCAGTTGACACCGAAACCACCGCTACGGTAATTAGTAATGGGATGTCCGTCAAGAGCCCGTACAGACTTAGTGGCAAGATCCATTACCATGAGCTTGGTACGGTCCTGCACAAAAGCCATTTTTTTACCGTCAGGCGATACAGAAGGATAGCTGCGTTCAATACCGTCGTCCGGGAATAAAGCTACTTCTTCAATAGAAGTGGCATTCGAGAAATTCGGATCTTCCGAACGTGCTATCGAAGCCTTATAGATGTTTGAACGGCCGGAACGTAACGAACCATAGTAGAGACTCCGTCCGTCACTACCCCATGAAAGACCCTGCTCACCTGCAGCCGTATCTGTGATACGTCGGGTAGAGTTATGCTCAGTCGAAGTCACCAGCACCTCACCACGTGTGACATACGCCACCTGTTTACCGTCAGGCGACGGCATAGCCTCCGAGACACGACTGAAAGCAATACGTTCAGGTTCTTCTATATCGGTCTCTATGACATTTACCGCTAACGGAGCCGCTTTGCCGCCGGGACGCATGGTGTACAATTCACCATTGTAGGTAAAAGCTAAGACACCGTTGGCACCGGAGCTGAGAAAACGTACCGGGTGATCAGTAAAGGCTGTAACAGCCTTAGGTGCTGTACCGGCCGGCGCATCAAGAGCCTGTGTATAGACGTTCATCGAACCGCCGTCACGTTCGCTGAGGAAATAGACAGCTGTCCCGTCAGGCGAGAGTGCCGGACTGCGGTCCTCACCGGCATGAGCCGTAATATTACGGTGACTGCCGTCAACAGGGTTATAACGCCATATATCGCGTGTCACCGACGAAGTGTGGTGCTTACGCCATTTATCTTCAAGACCTTTGATATCTTCATAGAGAAATCCGCCATCGGGCAACATAGCCAGACCTACAGCCGGCGTACCTAATATCTGAGTGATACGACCTCCTTCGACCGGTACTGAATAAAGCTCACTGAGCGGACGCATCGGAGCTAATGCACTCGCGGCAGGGTCCTGTATCACAGCCGAGAACAATATATTATTACCATCAGCGGTGAAGGCCTCGGGGGTTTCAGCAGCAGAATTGTATGTGAGACGACGCGGACTTCCGCCATCGGCCGACATAATGTAGATATCACGGCCACCGTTGCGGTCCGAGGCAAACGCTATCGACTTACCGTCAGGAGCCCATACAGGTGCGGAACTATGTGCGTCGGACGATGTTAGCCGCTTAGCCTGGCCACCACCCGAAGGTACTGTATAGATATCGCCCTTGTAAACAAAGGCTATCGCGCTGCCGTCAGGAGAAATGCGCACATCGCGCACCCACAGCGGCGTCACGGCCGAAGCCGCAACACTGGCCGCACATAGAGCGGCCGTCATCAAAGTCTTTTTCATGCGTATAGGTTTAGTTGTTTTTCTTCTCATACGAGTGCTCCGCAAGGTGTCCTGACACATGCAAAAGCATTATAAATCTACTTTTAAGGGTAGTTGACTGCAAATTTAAGAATTTTTCATTAACTTCGCATCATAGTAGCCGACTTGTCTTATCGGTGCGGCTTACTTCCTGTTGTTCTTAACCGCTCTATGAAAAGAATCGCTATACTGGCTTCGGCCGACGGCCTGAACGCCGACCGCCTCGTGGAAGAATTTCACGACGGCAACCGTGTGCGCATCGACATTGTGCTGACCGATCATGAAGATGCCGGGGTTATCAAACGTCTCGAACACCGAGGTGTACCTGTGACATTCTTCCCACGGAAAGTATGGGACGAGCAACCGGTACAGATACCGGAACTGTTGAGTGCCCGCGAAATAGACCTCGTGGTACTCGACGGCTTCAGTCAGCCTGTACCCGAACTTATAGCCTCGCGTTTCGCCGGACGTCTGCTCAAGATTGAAGTGAAACATTCAGAACCGAACTCTCTGACACTTACGGCTTCACTTTCTGCCGATGAAGCAGGGGTAATAATTGACGAGTTTGTCAGCACAGCGGATGACAAGCGTGCCGAGACTGACTTAGTGGCCGAATTTTACCGTAAAGCTGTCTATGCGGCTCTTCACAAACTTCCGGCATCCGAAAAGACAGAACCTAAGACAACACCTGTCTCCGGCATACCCGTGCCGCCACCCGTACCTACATCAACCGACCGTGAATGGGCCAACCGGCTCGGGGTGCAATATAACCCTGAGAAAGTAGCCGAGGTGCCACCGCCAATACCCGTCGGACACAGCAGAACATACGCAACTCCACAGAACCCGCAGCAACATACGTCACAGTCACCTCAGGATATGCCGCCTATGCCCTCTACTTATCTCCTATGGTCTGTACTGGCTCTGGTACTTTGCTGTATGATTCCCGGAATAGTAGCCGTGATATTCTCAGCACAGGTAAGTTCACGTTATTATCGCGGTGACATAGAAGGTAGCCGCCGTGCGTCGCGTATGGCTGAAATATGGATTATCGTGTCATTCGTATTAGGTGTTTTGTCAGCCACTCTATACTTACCTATGATGCTCATAAAGTGATTCGCAGGTAATCATGACTTCTGTAAAACCACGTATAAGGACAGTCGTCATCATCGGAGCAGTATTGTTAGCAGGTATAGTGTATTATGTAGCAGACCCCATGAAATCCCCTTTCATGCCGCGCTGCATATTTTATACCATAACAGGTCTTCAATGTCCCGGATGCGGCAGTCAGCGACTGATACATGCTTTGCTGCATGCCGATTTTGCCGGTGCATGGCGCGCCAATGCCCTGCTACTGCTCATGCTGCCCTACCTGCTGTTGCTGACTGTAGCCGAATTATGGCCTTCCCGCCTACCCCGTCTGCACAGTAACCTACATTCCACAGGCGCGATTATTACTGTGGCAGTTATTATAGCAGCATGGTTTATACTACGGAATTTCGTTCTTACCGGTCTGTGACAACAGTCAGATAACTATACAGTTGGTTTAGTTTTCGGTTTAATGTTTGAGTTCAATCATGGAGTCGATTTTCTCACCTGAAGTTTTTGACACCGTTTTAGGTGTGATGATTGCCCTGGCTGTAGTGGTATTTTTTGCACTGCACAAAGTCACAGCCGGCTACGGAATGATGTACAACAGGAAATGGGGTCCTACACTCGACAATCGTGTAGGCTGGATAGTTATGGAGGCGCCGGTATTCTTCGCTATGCTGATTCTCTGGCTGTCAAGTCCGCGCCGTACAGAAGCGGCTCCGGCAGTCATGGCCTGTCTGTTCCTGTATCACTACTTTCAGCGTTCGTTCATCTTTCCTCTGCTTATCAAAGGACATAGCCGTATGCCGTGGGCTATAATACTGTGCGGAATAGTCTTCAATCTCGTCAATGCCTACATGATAGGAGGCTGGCTGTTTTACGTCAGTGCACCTGACACATATCCTGACAGCTGGCTGTTCAGTCCATACTTTATTATAGGTACCCTGGTCTTTATAGCCGGTAATATTATAAATCTTCATTCCGACTATATAATACGTCATCTACGCCGTCCCGGCGACACAAGGCATTATATACCACGCGGAGGAATGTTCCGCTATGTCACCTCCGCCAACTATTTCGGCGAACTTGTCGAATGGACCGGCTATGCCATACTCACATGGTCGCTTCCGGCAGCAGTATTCGTACTGTGGACCTTTGCTAATCTTGCTCCGCGCGCACGTTCGCTTCACACACGTTATATAAACGAATTCGGCGGCGAATATACCGCTTTGCACAGACGTTATATCATACCTTTTATCTACTGAACAAGACGCTCTAAAACCGCCGAGAACATCATTAACAATGAAACTCTTCACTCCTGCCAGAATAGGCCCCGTTACCCTTCGCAACCGTACCATACGTTCGGCTGCCTTCGAAGGTATGGGGCGCGACAACGGACCTACCGAACAGTTACGCGATTATCACTGGGCTGTAGCCGACGGCGGTGTCGGTATGACAACACTCGCATACGCCGGAGTCTGCCGCTCTGCCCTGTCATTCGACACACAGTTATGGCTGCGTCCGGCCATAATCAAGCCGCTACGTGAAATCACCGACGGTATACATGCACGTGGTGCCAAGGCTTCGATACAGATAGGTCACTGCGGCAATATGACTCATATCAAGACCGCCGGAGGAATTCCGGTAGGCGCCTCAACAGGCTTTAATCTTTACTCCCCTACAATAGTCCGCGGTCTGCGTCCTGATGAGTTAGCCACTATAGCACGCGATTTCGGCGATGCCGTACGCACAGCACGCGATGCAGGATTTGACTGCGTAGAGGTCCATGCCGGGCACGGCTATTTAATCTCACAATTTCTGTCACCCTATACCAACCGCCGTCATGACTGTTTCGGAGGCTCTCTCAGCAACCGTATGCGGCTACTGCGTATGTGTATGGAAGAGGTTATGATGGCTGCTGACAATGATATGGGCGTTATCGTCAAGACCAATATGCGTGATGGTTTTAGAGGAGGTATGGAGATTGATGAATGTCTGAAGGTAGCATGCGAGATAGAACGCCTCGGAGCACATGCAATAGTGCTGTCCGGAGGTTTCGTCAGCAAAGCGCCGATGTATGTGATGCGCGGCGAAATGCCTATATATTCCATGACTCACTACATGAAACAGTTGTGGCTGAAATACGGAGTGCGTCTGTGTGGAAAAATGATGATAAAGACAGAGCCTTTCAGAGAGCTTTATTTCCTTGATGACGCACGTCGTTTCAGAGCCGAGCTGAAACTGCCGCTTATTTATGTCGGAGGCGTTGTGGGACGTGAAACAGCCGACCAAGTCATGGACGAAGGATTTGACTTCGTACAGATAGGTCGGGCATTGGTACATGATACTGATTTCGTACGTCGTATGCAGGAGGAACCGTGCCATCGCAGTGGTTGTGAACACATCAATTACTGCATCGCCCGAATGTACTCAAAGGATATGGTATGTCACCGCAATATCGACAAGTCCGAACTGACTCCAGGCATACACAAAGAGATTGAACGTATCAGATCTTCGGCACATCATGGCTAAAAATATGACTGACCTTCATGGTCATACTGCTGTAGTGACCGGAGCCAGCAGCGGTATCGGTCTGCAGTTCTGTCATCGTCTGGCTGAACGGGGATGCAAGCTTATTATGATAAGCAACGAGGCGGAAGCACTGAAAAATGCTGCCCACGGGCTGTCTGACTGTTACGGAATCCATGCTCAGGCTTTATGTCTTGACCTCACAATAGCCGATGCAGCTGCACAGGTAGAACAGTATCTTGATATAAATGCCCCGGAAGCCGACATAATGATAAATAACGCCGGTATATTCTCATTCCGTCCGTTAACTGACATGACTCAGAAACGTACCGACTGTTTTATCGACCTGCATGTACGGGCAGTCACCGACCTAAGTCGTCTGATGACATCACGCTGGCGGCAGCGTGGCTGTCGCGGGTGGTTGCTTAATATGTCATCTATGTCTTGCTGGATGCCTATGCCGGGACTGTCGATGTATGCTGCTACCAAAGCCTACATACGTGTTCTGAGCCGCTCGCTTCACTACGAAATGCGCGACTACGGCATTTCGGTATGTGTAGCCTGTCCCGGAGGTATAGCCACCGACCTGTTCGGGTTGCCCCCGAAACTTCAGCGCCTCGCCGTGCGTGTCGGTGCCCTCGATACGCCAGAAGCCTTCACGCGCAAAGCCCTGCGGCATCTTTTTGCAGGCCGTCGTCAATACATCAATGGCTTGCTGAATCGTCTCTCTATCCTCGCTGTAGGCCTTACCCCCACCCCTGTACGTATGCTGATAAAACACCGTCTGCTTGACCGAGGCATTACCCGCTGACAGGTTGTTCTCTGAAACAAAGTGTCGTCAAACAGTCATGGAACAAGGTGAATTATTCATTAAACTTCAAAAACTGAAAGAAAAGCAGAATGGGAGACAGACATCAATTCCGAGCTAAGTGGCATGATTATAACAGAGGGATATATTTTGTTACGATATGTGCTGCTGAGAAGCAGCATATATTTGGAGCTATCAGAAATAATATCTTTTTCCCCTCTGAGCTTGGAGACATAATTACATCTCATATCGAACTCATACCATCATATCATAAAGAAGTTGAAATCTGGAAGTATGTAGTAATGCCCAATCATATTCACATTGTCATTGCAGTAGGGACGCGATTCATCGCGTCCGCGCCTTCCCCCTGCACGTCCGTGTTACCCTCCGAATCACAGAATAAATACGGATGCCTTAAACCTCCAAGGCATGGAGATACAGTCAACGATTATCATCATAATTCCAAATTAGCTACTATTATAGGTGCCTTTAAAGCAGGTGTCACACGTACAGCGCGGACGCGATTAATCGCGTCCCTACCATGTTGGCAACCACGTTATCATGAATACATTATCCGAAATCAACACGCTTTTGACAATATCATGTATTATAT
>CAMWKC010000069.1 GCA_947174735.1 uncultured Porphyromonadaceae bacterium | reverse complement strand
GTACTGCATCGGCCCCCATTTCCATAGCCGCGGCAGCGTGTGACGGAACACCGAGGCCTGCGTCAACCACTACGGGTACACAGCTTTGGTCTATTATAATCTGGAGAAAATCGGCTGTACGTAATCCCTTGTTAGTACCGATAGGAGCACCTAAAGGCATAACAGCTGCCGCTCCGGCCTCTTCAAGACGCTTGCAGAGTACGGGGTCAGCCTGTATGTAAGGCAGTACTGTAAAGCCCAGCCGAGCCAATTCCTCAGTAGCTTTAAGAGTCTCTACAGGGTCGGGAAGTAGATACTTGGGGTCAGGGTGTATTTCAAGTTTGATAAAGTCTGTGTGAAATATCTCACGGCTCATTTGTGCTGCTAATACTGCTTCACTTGCATCGCGTACTCCGGAGGTATTCGGAAGAAGCTGTACGTGCTCGCGGTTAATGTGAGTCAGCATGTCGTCAGTAGCTTCGTTAAGCAGGTTGACACGCTTCATGGCTACGGTAATCATTTGTGACTGTGAAGCCAGCACAGCCTCAAGCATAATCTGTGGCGAAGCGAATTTGCCGGTGCCTACAAACAGACGGGATGTGAACTCACGGGAGCCGATTTTAAGTATGTCTTGCATCTGGGTTAAGAATTAAGTGGAAATAAAAGTGAAAGAAAGTGACGTGTGGAGGCTATCGGGTCATTGGCACGGCTTATGGCACCGCTGATGGCTATACCGTTGATGCCTGTGTCGAGAAGATACGGCACATCAGCCTGGGTAATACCGCCGATAGCTATGACAGGCTGAGTCATACCGGCTTCACGTAGCTGTTTTATCAGCTGTTGATAGCCTTCGAGGCCTAAAATCGGAGCCAGGTGCTGTTTCGTAGTTGTGAAGCGGAATGGTCCGGCGCCGTAGTAATCAGCTTCTTGCAGTTGCCGGTCGGTTATGTCCTCGAAGCGGTTGATAGTAGCGCCTATTATTGTGCCGGGCGGTAAAAGTTGCCGGGCTTCATCAGGTGCCATATCGTCTTTACCTAAATGTACTCCCGTAGCGCCTGCAGGTTTTACCAAATGCACACGGTCGTCTATAATCACGGTGGCATTGTATGATGCCGCCATACGGCTTATCGTAGTTGCCGCTTCCAGTACCTCGCAGTCAGTAGCGTTTTTCATGCGTACTTGTATCCAGCGGCAACCGCCTTCGAGAACTGCGCGTGCTTGTGCTACAGTGCCTTCTACAGTAGGTGAATCGGTTATGAATTGTAGCATTTAACTTGATTTAAAAATTTCTGCAACGGTGTGGTCCATGCATAACCCAACATAGCGGCTCCACGATAACCGCGACGGCGAAGTTCTCCGAAATGTACGGGTGTGACTCCGCCTAAAGCTACTGTCAGGGTTGTCTGTAAGGCTGTGTACTCTATATCAGCTCCGAATGCCGCAGCTTTGTAACCTTGTTTCGATATTGAATCAAACACGGGTGATAAAGTGACGTAATCACATTCATTACCTTTCTGATACACCTCTTCCGGTGTATGGCATGAATATGACAATACAGATGGGCGTCTCGACGGAACAGACCGTAATGCTGAAAAATGATAACCTAATGCCGGATACATTTTAAGTAATTCCGGGCATGAATGTACACTCAGCAGATGATGTAAGTCATTGCCGATAGTTCTGATAAGCTTTTCAATACGTCCTGAATCCCATTCCGGCTTACGTATATGCACACGGTCTACTATGCCGCTTTTCAGCATATAGCGGATACGGTCAGCTTCGTCTTCAGCTTCATGGTCAGGCATAGTGATGACCACAATCAGCAGCTTATCCGCCATAAGCGGCCTTGATAATTACTACTTGGTCACCGCTATGCAACGGAGTCGATTTCCACTCCGGACGCTTTACTAAACGTCCGTTGACAGCTATTGCTGTTCCTTGTGTATCATGCTCACTTATCAGTGAAGCTACAGTTGATGTGTCGGCCACAATTTGTGGCTGACCATTGACAATTATATTCATAGATGTGGGTTTTGTAAGGATTTCGGAAATCTGTAACGGGCATAACGACGCAATTCAGCCGCAAGCCAGTTCTTGGCACGGTCTACAGCATCAGGCACGGATAGTCCGCATCCTAATCCGCAGGCTATAGCTGTGGAAAGTCGGCAGCCTGTACCATGAGTATTAGGGGTAATGATACGTTCACTTTCAAATATATGAAAAGTATCTGTGTGGGCTACATAGAGTGTGTCAGCAGCGATATTGCCTGTTATATGACCTCCCTTGACCAGCACGCACCGACAGCCGTAACGTCTTGATATAAGTTTGGCAGCACGACAGCAATCATTAAGACTGGTAATACTAAGGTCTGTCAGTACCTCGGCTTCCGGCACATTAGGTGTGATGATTGTAACATGAGGCAGCAGCAGTGTGGTCAGAGCTTCAATATATGAAGAATCAGTTAGTGCATATCCCGACGTAGACACCATCACGGGGTCTGACGTCACATTCTTCAGTCCGTAGCGCTTGATAGCGGTTGCCATAGCCTTTACCGCTCCTACATCAGCCAACATTCCGGTCTTTACGGCGGCCGGTCTTACCTCGTCAAGAAGCGTCTCTAACTGAGCTTCCATAAAATCCGATACAGAGCGGACAGCCGTGACCCGGCTCGGACTCTGAGCTGTCAGTCCGCTCACTACGGCCATACCGTAACAGCCGAAGGCCTCACAGGTCTTCAGATCTGCCTGTATTCCAGCACCGCCTGACGGGTCACTACCCGCCACGCATAGCACCGGAATATAATAATCAAATGTATCAGGATTATGAGTTGTCATGCGTCGTTGTGTATAAAGTTGTATCATCAGACATCTGTACAGACGTCCGGAAACAACGACGCGAGGTCCGGAAGCTCCCTACGGCAGCATTGTCTGCGTCAGGTCAAAGGGTATAATCTCAGCACAGCACCATAACGGTGCAGGCACCCCTGTCGGTTTCCGACGGCAAATATAACAACAAATCTCCAACCGGCAAAATAATATCAGCTTATCCGTTCTGCTTTCAGCAGCTATGTTTATTGAAAACAGTGTATCGGAATGTTTGTCGTATTGAAATTTTGTCTACCTTTGTAGTCAGATAGAGAACGTGTGGAAGCATGAAACGATTAACCTACATCTTGCAACAGTGGCTGGCGGTCATATCACTACCTGTCAGCTATCGGTTAAAAAACATCGCAGTTGCCTTGTTTTCTCTTCTCTGTGTGCATATATGTAGTGCTACCGTTATTAAGGGAAAATATTATTTCCAGCCTGAAGACGCCACGTTTGATTCGATAGCTCATCTGGTACTTACCAGCGAGGTCAACAGAGCTAATGATACCCATGTTACTGAGTGGATCGGAAAAATGAAAGATATAGCCTCCCGCTCGGGAGTTTGGGAGTTAGAGGAAAATTTATTTTGTAAATAATTGACTTTAAATTTGGTGGAGTCAATTTTTTCTTTGTATCTTTGTGCTATAAAGTGCTGTAATAATAATTATGTACCTTAGCGTAACAAAGGGTAAGGATCCCCACTATTATATCCTGCAGAGTTTTCGTAAAAAAGAAGGAGGGACTTCTTCTAAAAAATATATGGATTTAGGGACAGCCTCGTATATAAGAGCCACATACGGCTGTTCGGATGCCGAGGCATGGGCACGTCAGAAGCTAAAGGAGGTCAACGACTCCATAAAGGAGGAGAATGCCTCGGTGATGGTCTCATATAATCCACATAAGAAGATTGAAGCGAGGCAATGGAGGACGGTTCATTGCGGTCATCTGGTATTATTGCCGCTTTACAACAAGCTGGGCATGGCAAAGTTCTCTGCCGAAGTCTCTGCACGACATAGATTTAAGTTTAATTTTGCAGATATTCTGTGCAAACTGGTGATGTGCCGCATACTGTTTCCTGACTCCAAGCGTGCAACAAGAGAGTGTCTTGACGACTTCGTGGATGCACCTGATTTCTCACTTGACGACATATATAACTTCCTGGAGGTGCTTGCAAAGGAAATCACTCTGTTGCAGAAGAGCCTATACGAAGCGACGAAGAAGGAACTCTCGCGCAGGACAGGGGTTATATATTATGACTGCACCAACTATTACTTTGAGATTGAGAAAGAGGATACGCTGCGGCGTTACGGCAAATCAAAGGAACACCGTCCAAATCCTATTGTACAGATGGGTATGTTCATGGATGCAGACGGGCTTCCGCTTGCCTTCTGCGTCAATCCGGGCAACACCAGTGAGCAGCAGACCCTTAAACCGCTTGAGGAGATATTGGCCAATGAATTTAATCTCAGCGAGTTCGTGGTATGCACGGATGCGGGACTGGCAAGCATCGACAACAGGCTTTATAATACAGCGGAGGGAAGGAACTATATCGTCACACAGTCAATACCGGGCCTTCCGAAGCAGCTCAAAGACTGGGCGCTTGAAAAGACAGGGTGGAAAAAATTAGGCGATAAATGCGACCGCACTTATGACATATCGGACCTTGACCTTGAGGTGGAGAAGGAAAATCTCTACTACAGGGAGCGCTGGTTTAAGGAAAACCGATCAAATGTAAGGGAATACGAAGAGAGGCTGATAGTAACATTCTCTCCAAAATATGCACTTTATCAGCGTCAGTTGAGGGCTCAGCATATAGAGAAAGCCCTGAGGATGATAGAGAGGAAATCGGAGAAATCGCGCCAGAGGCAGCAGGATCCGCGCCGTCTCATCGCCACTGCACATTGCACCTGCGATGGAGAGGCAGCCGAAATCAGTGTGATGAGTCTTGATCTGGAGGTCATCGAGAAAGAGGAAGCGATGGATGGGCTTAACTGTGTGGCCACAAGGCTTGATGACTCTGTGGGGGAGATTCTGCATGTAAACGGCTTCCGCTATGAGATAGAGCACCTGTTCAGGGTTACCAAAACTGAGTTCGATGCACGCCCCGTATATCTGCGCCGCGAGGACAGGATACGCGCTCATTTTGCCATCTGCTTTATTGCCCTGCTACTACTGAAAGCCTTCCAGAAGCAGCTAAATGAAGGACTTGGGGAAGAACAGCGTTATTCTTCCGAACAGATCATAAATGCCCTTGCCGGAATGGATTACAATGTTGTAAGGGGGACCGGATATGTGCCGGCATACTCTGCAACTGCACTCAGATCAAGATCTTGTGAAGTCTCCGGAGTGCAGATTGACACACAGATAGTATTGAATCGTAAAATGAGACAGTATATCAAAATGTTAAAGAAGTGTTAAAAATATAACAGAATATTTTTGTTAGCACAATCGCACACTCATAAGGTATTGAGTATCCGATTGTTATATACTATAACTCCCAAACTCGGGAATATAACAACAAATCTCCAACCGGCAAAATAATATCAGCTTATCCGTTCTGCTTTCAGCAGCTATGTTTATTGAAAACAGTGTATCGGAATGTTTGTCGTATTGAAATTTTGTCTACCTTTGTAGTCAGATAGAGAACGTGTGGAAGCATGAAACGATTAACCTACATCTTGCAACAGTGGCTGGCGGTCATATCACTACCTGTCAGCTATCGGTTAAAAAACATCGCAGTTGCCTTGTTTTCTCTTCTCTGTGTGCATATATGTAGTGCTACCGTTATTAAGGGAAAATATTATTTCCAGCCTGAAGACGCCACGTTTGATTCGATAGCTCATCTGGTACTTACCAGCGAGGTCAACAGAGCTAATGATACCCATGTTACTGAGTGGATCGGAAAAATGAAAGATATAGCCTCCCGCTCCCGCAATCCTGTTCTTGACGCGAGGTCTACATTATGGCAGATACGCACCACACAGCTTAATGCCAATCCCGACAGTTGCATAGAACTGCTTGAGAAAGCACGTGGGCGGATACCGAAGAATTACGATTATGACTATGCCTGTCTGTCATATCAGCTTGCCGGTAATCACGATCGTATAGGTAATTATTTCAATACTTATCAGCTTTTGCAGGAGGCTATACCCATCTTTGAAAAGTACGGAGATGATTATTTTCTCGGCAATGCCCGTCTGCTATTAGGCCTTATGTACTCCAGTATAGGTGACTATGACCAAGCTCTTGAAGAAATAAATCTTGCGGAACACCATTACAGTGCCTACGGATACCCTAACAACCGCATAGCCTACTTTAAGGCCACCCTCGCTAAAGATGAAAACGAGAAAGTGCATCTGTACAAAGAAGCTATAGAGCAGGGCGGTGATGACCCCGGTATGAGTATTCAGGCTTATGAACAGTTGGCCACCATTTACAATGCCCGGAATGAATCCGATTCTGCTATGTATTATCTCCGTCTGGGAGAAAATATGAGAGCTGAAATGGTGCCGGATAACCTGTTGCTCAAAATTATTCTGAATATTCAGAAAGCTGAGGTTTTGTATTCCCGGGAAGAATATGATAAAGCTCTTGCACTTCTGAAAGAAACCGAGATAATAGCTCTTCATTATCCTAATGAATACTGGGAATCGTCTATATACAAGTATATGGCGCGGATTTATGAAAACAAGGGTAATAACCAGCAGGCCTTCAGTTACCTGAAGAAGTATCTGAAAGCCTACGAACGGCAAACCAACGCTTTCAGAGGACAAGAGATACCTAAGGCAAAAGCCCGTGAGGCTATCCAGCGTCAGAAAGAGCTTATAACCAATATGGAACAGGAGGCAAAGAACGCTCATAACAGATTTATAATAATTCTCCTTATTCTTATTGCAGTTATAATTCTGGCAGGTGCTATATTCCTTTATTTCCATCAGCGTATGAAGATGAAACGTCTGGAGAACAGGGAACTACGCACCAATCTTGAACAGGAGATGATTATAAAGCGTCTGAATTTAGAGAATTTTGAACGCGATATAAAACAGAAAGACTGTGAGATAAGCTCTTCGGTATTGCTTCTTTCAAATAAAAACGATGTTCTCCAGCAGATACGGGTCATTACGAAAAAATATTCAGACGACGGTAAAATACCGCATGAATTTGTAGATCAGGTCAATTCTTTGGTAAGCGACAGTCTGAAAGGCGACGACGAATGGTCAAGATTCAAGATACATTTCGATTCGGTGCACCCTGACTTCTTTACCAAACTTAAGAAAGCCTCAGATGAACTTACCGAAAACGACCTGCGCCTGTGTGCCTATATCAAGATAGGCATGAGAGCGAAAGATATTGCCTCGATGCTTTCGGTGTCCCCGGCGAGTGTGAATACCAACCGATATAGAATTCGCCGTAAATTGAATCTGGCAAAGGAAGATTCTCTTGATGATTATATACGCAAGATCTGATATTATCCGTTATATTTTCACTCATCTTTTATATTTCAGCTATCCGTACCGGCTGCATATTTTATGTGACCGGAGCGGAATTATGTTATATTCTCTGTGCACGCTGTACTCTGTGGAAGAATGTTAAGGTCTGTTTCGCAATAATAGCAAATATAGGGATTAGGGCAAAATGAAGACTTTTTGCTATAACATACCGCTAAAAACATATAGATAAAAAATAACAGTAGGATTTTTCGTAGACTTTTTTAATCATAATGTCATTCCTGTTTATTTACTTTGCACTGCAAACACTAAACCTATAAACCATAATATATGAGATTAACCTTACTCCTTACTGCGTGCCTGGCTACCGGTCTTACAGCCTCTGCACAGCAGGTTTTTTTCAATTGTGATTTTTCCGAAGGGTTTCCGGAGGGGACGGCTTTATTCGATGTTGATGGAAACGAACCATCGATAGATATGAAAAATCTGGGATTTGATATAGGTACCCCCTGGATAATCACACAGGATAAAGACGGCAATTATTCTGCCTGTAGTACCTCATGGTATAAATCGCCGGGTAAGTCAAATGACTGGATGGTAACTCCGCCTATTGAAATCGCATCTTCCGGAGTATTGTTACGCTGGATAGCTAAAGCTGCGGACAAGGATTACAAAGACGGATATTCCGTGTATATTTCCGAGACCGGTCCTGAGCCTGAATTATTCGATACTGCCGAGCCTCTATTTAGTACAAAGGGTGAGAAAGCCGAATGGACTTCACACGAAATTTCTTTAGATGAGTATGTGGGTAAAACTGTTTATCTGGCCTTTGTAAACGACTCTAAAGATAAATCGACTTTATATATAGACGATATTTTTGTCGGTGTACCCTCATGTCTTGAGGTAGAATCCATTATTCCGAGAGTTATGGAGAAGCCGGGAAATATAACTGTATCCGGAACTGTATTCAATACCTCCGATAAGGATATTAAAGGCTTTACTCTCAAATATCAGTTCGGCGACGGTGAAATCCATACCCAGGAAGTCGATAAGAGTGTGAAAGCCGGTGCTCAGAATTCATTTCGTATACAGTCGGAAGAAGCAATTGCTAAAAACGAGACTCTCCACTATACTATCTGGGTTGAGTGTGAAGGTGATGTAGCATCTGTCTCCAGAAAAGTATCAGCCTATCAGAGAAGGATTGTCGCCGAAGAGGTAACAGGCACATGGTGCGGTTATTGTGTCAGAGGTATAGTGTCTATGCGTGAAATGAAGGAGTATTACGGCGATTCTTTCCTCGGAATAGCCGTACATGCAGGCTCGGCAAATTGGGCTGATCCTATGGAAATGCTGGACTATACAGAATGGCTTTTCGGCAAGTTCAATATGAGTGGTTATCCTCACGTCACAGTTAACCGTTCGCTGACCACCACAGGTGATCCGGCTAATATATATTCATATTACAAGCGACTCACTTCGGAAGACTATTTTACAGGCCTTTCATTGTCAGCTGATGTCGATGCTGAGACAAGAACGCTTAAGGCCACCACTACCCTTTATACAGCACAGGACTTCGAGGATGTCGATTTCAGACTGGCATACGTTGTAGTTGAGAACGATGTGCACGGCGAAGGTATGGAATGGGCTCAGAATAATTACTATTCCGACAATGCAATGGGTGAGATGGGCGGTTTCGAGGAACTTCCCGCCGTTGTGTCAGGTGATCAGATGTATTATCAGGATGTGGCACGCTATATCTCTCCTGATTTCGGCGGTATCGAAGGTTCTCTTCCTTCGGATGTTAAGGAAGGCGTAGGCGTAACACACGACTATGAATTCGAACTTCCTGATAACATTATGAACGATGAGAATACAGAGTTGGCTGTTCTTCTTATCAATGGTAAAAACGGTACGATACTGAATGCCGAAGTACTTTCGCTGAAGGATATTTTCAGAGAAAACCGCGTGGATAGCTTCACTGCTTCCGACCGTCTGATAATGAAGAGAAACGGCTCGATGATAAATCTTTCCTCTCCTGATAATATGGCTTACGTTGAGGTAATGACTGTAAA
>CAMWKC010000068.1 GCA_947174735.1 uncultured Porphyromonadaceae bacterium | reverse complement strand
TACGTACCTCATGTATACACTGTCATCCGGGTTACAGTCATGGTCAGAGAGTGCCTGAAGGCGCTTTCAACACTAACGAGATAGGTAACGGTTGCCTGTTAGTAGTCTACAATCGTGCTACTGACGGTTATGTAAGTTGGCTGGCCGGTATGCCGCAGAGTCATGCTGTAGCTCCCTTCAAAGCTCCGGTGGACGAAAGCCGTATCAGTGTACGCTGGCTTGAGGCTACCGACGAATGGGGAAACCGCTTTGAAGACGGCGAGACTTATTCACTCATATATCCTGAGGTCAAGATGCCGCTTGATGCTATCTATGCCTATCGTCAGGGTTATCCTATAACCGATGATTATGAAGTACGTCTCGAAAGCACCATAGGTATTTATGGTACAGGTCTGTTGGATGCCATACCTGACAATGCGTTACTTGAACAATACCGTCTGGAAGAGAAAGATGGTTACATGCCCAACGGTCTTAATACAGCATTCTTCGAGGGCGGGGAATGGAAGAGCATGTATGCTAATTCACTGCAGGGTGATGGTACAGGTTATCCGCGTCGCTTCACATACGCTCTGTCTCGCGGACCGCTGCAGGACGCAGCCGGCGCCAATGCTATCTGGAATATAACCAACGTCACCCGTAGCGACCGTCGCTATCATTATCTTGATGCTGCCGGTTCGTGGGCGGCCTGCTCGGCTGCCGACCCCGAAGTACAGGCAGGATTTGACGAATATATCACACGTATCGATCCTACACATTCACATCCTGAATGGTGGGAAGGTGACATGGAACAGCGCATTCTCAGCTACCTCAACTCACGTGACCTTCCGATTGAGATGACTGACGCCGAATATACTGACCTGATGGTATGGCACCGTGGCTTGGCCGTACCTGCTGTCCGAGGTGTCAATGATGCTGAAGTAGTACGCGGCCGTGAGGTATTCGAACAGATAGGCTGTGCCTACTGTCATCGTCCGTCTTGGACCACAGGTGACGATGCACTGCGTGACCCGGCTAAATTCTTTACGGCAGGCAATGAATTACCCCGTTTTCCACAACAGACTATATGGCCTTACACCGACATGGTACAGCACAAGCTCTGTATGGTCAACGACATTCGTGCCGGCTGGTGTCGTACCACCCCTCTCTGGGGTCGCGGACTGCATCAGCGTGTCACCGGTTCGGCAGCTGCCGACCGCCTGCATGACTGTCGTGCCCGAACAGCTATGGAAGCTATAATGTGGCACGGTTATTCTCCGCAGAGCGACGCACGCCGTAGTATAGAGCTTTTCCGCGCTCTGCCCAAAGCTGACCGTGATGCTGTGGTCAGATTTGTCGATGCAATATGATGGCGCGTATATCCTTTATCCTTTTAGGTCTAATTTCACTGGCACTGATCGCAGCTACTGTTATTGAAAAGTGCCTTGGTTCCGAAGCGGCCATCCGGGGTGTCTATACGGCACCCTGGATGGTCGCTCTGTGGGCACTTTGTGCCGTGACAGCCGTAACGGCTATCTGTCGTCGCCGTCTTCGTATTCCTGTAATCCTGCTTCATGCTGCTTTAGTTCTTATTCTTGTAGGTGCGGGAGTCACACATTTCATCGGCATTCAGAGTATTATTATTTTACATGAAGGACAGCCGCCCTGCGATACTTTTGATAACAACGAAAACCACAGTCTCCCTTTTTCCATCGAACTGCTGGACTGCGGCACACGCTACATACCTGCCACATCGGCGCCTGCTGATTTCTACTCGCTCTTACGTCTTAGCTGGCCCGACGGACACAGCTGTGAGAAGGAAGTATCAGTCGAGCATTTTCTTGATGTCGATAATTACCGTTTCTGCCAGAACAGTATCGGGGAGGCCACTTCAACACTGACGGTAAATTATGATCCGTGGGGTACAGGACTGAGCTATACAGGTTATTTTGTTCTCTTCGCAGCTATGGTGGCTATGTTAGCTGATCCTAAAGGACAGTTTCGCCGACTGTACCGTTCAGTAGCTATTACTCTCCTCACTCTTATAGCGACCTATACATGGAATGCTACCGCCGAGACACCACGTGTACTTCAGGCACCTTTGGCCCGTAGTTTCGGAGAACTGTATATTTATGACAGCGGACGTGTACGGCCTATGAGTGCATACGCTCGTGATTGGCTGGTAAAAGTGCATGGTTCCGCTAATTATAAGGAATTTACTCCTGAACAGGTACTAACCGGTTTTATATTCTATTATGACGACTGGGCTAACGAACCCTTGATTAAAATCAGCAGTAAAAAGGCTCGTAAGGCAATAGGTATTAAAGATAAATTTGCCGCTCTGAAAGATTTTGGTTCTGCATCAGGTTATATACTCGGACCGTTGATGAAAGAAGCCGATAAACATCTGCGTTCTGACAATGAGAGAGTCGCACTACTCACACGTACTGTAACAGGCAAAGCACTGACTGTGCTTCCGGATGTCATGCCCGACAGTACCGGGATAAGCTGGCTTGCCGTAAGTGATGTCTACTGTCCGCAACTTGAAGAAGCGGCACGCTGTATTTCACACGGACAATATCGTGCGGCAGACTCCTCCTTTCGGGGATTACACGAATGGCAAAACTCGGTATTGGGTACCTATGCCCCTTCAGTAACACGGTTAAAAGCTGAAATAATCTATATAAAACTATTTCGTCCCTTACCGGCCGCTCTGCTGATGATTGCAGCGGCTATAATTATGTTATGTATCTGGCGCGGTCCTTACCTACATCGTCTATGGCGTGCAGGTGTGCTAAGCATAACAGGAATAGTATGGATTTGGCTCTGTGTTATTTTAGGACTACGCTGGTATGTAGGCGAACATATACCTTTAGCTTCCGGTCCTGACACTATGCTGGTTCTCGCATGGATATGCGGAACTGTAGCCCTTATAACACTTCTACGTGGCACAGCTATAGCGCCGGCTGCTATGACTGCCTCAGGGGTAGCTATGGCGGTTGCCG
Source organism: uncultured Porphyromonadaceae bacterium (assembly GCA_947174735.1). Lineage (GTDB taxonomy): Bacteria > Bacteroidota > Bacteroidia > Bacteroidales > Muribaculaceae > Lepagella. The sequence continues at coordinate 6,512 of CAMWKC010000068.1, read as the reverse complement.
CTTTAGGTGTTCGCGAACCCGCTATAGGACAACTTGTACCTGCTCTGACCTCGCCTCTGCTTTCAATACATGTCATGCTTGTGATGTGCGCTTATGCTCTGTTGCTGATGTGTGCTCTTAATTCGCTTAGAGTGCTCTGTCCCCGACCTGTTCCTAAAACAGAATGTCGTCTGGCTAAGCTATCACTGTTGCTGTTGTATCCGGCCGAAATGTTGTTGGGTGCCGGTATCTTTATAGGAGCTATATGGGCTAATCAAGCCTGGGGACGTTACTGGGGCTGGGACCCTAAAGAAACATGGGCACTTGTAACTTTCTTTGTCTATTGCCTTCCGCTGCACCCGCGCGTGATACCGGCGCTGTCTCGACCACGTGTACTGTCATGGTTCCTTACATTGGCCTTTCTTACTGTTCTTATGACCTGGTTTGGAGTGAACTATCTCCTGACTGGACTGCATAGTTATGCTTGAAACAGTATATAACAGTGGGATTTCCTTTTTATTTTAACACTTTTTAAGTACTGATAACCTAATTTTATTTATTTTTATATCTAAATTTGCCATGTACACTCATGGCAAATTTTATTTGTTACGAGTGTTCATCAGATAATTTCCATAAACCCAATGTCTATGAAAGCTATTTCTCTATTGCTCGGCATTGCCCTGCTTGGTTCCGGTAGCCTACGTGCTGCCGACGAGCTGTATGCGGTGTGCTCCGATGCGGATGGAGGGACTGTAACTGAGACGGCTGTCAATCTTGAAAGCACCATACGCTTTGTAGATGGCAACGTTGAGGTCTACAAAGATGGTACGCTTGTCAGCTCCACACCCCTTCTGTCAGTATCGAACATCACCTTCAAATTAGATTCTAACGTTGCCGTTGAGACTGTAAAAGCCTCAGCACTGCGTCTGGTGTCAAATCCCGTTGTAGATAAACTTGTGTTTGCAGGCTCCCTCCCCGAGGCAGCCTCACTGTGCGTAACTGCTCTCGACGGCACTGTCCGTATGCGTCTGCATAACTGGCAGGGTGAAACTGTGAATGTAGCCGACCTTACTCCCGGCATTTATTTTGTAACTGTCGATAAGACCACCTTTAAATTTATCAAGAAATGAAACGATTCCCGATACTTCTCGCTTCTCTTCTCACCGCTGCCGCTCCTGTGTTGGCTCAGACAGAAGAAACTGTTCCTAACCGTATATTGGTCACCAACGAACTGGGTAGCTACACCGGTTATGTGCTTGACCGTGTGAATGACATCAGATTCGGCTACGTCGAAGGTGAAGTAGCTGCCAAAATTGACCTTGACGGTTTCGACCTCGATGTGCTTGACCTCTCAATTACCCGTACCGAGGCTTGCGAAGGTTTCAAGATTACAGTGATTCCCGGCGTTATAGCCAGTCAGCTTACCAGCGACCTTCAGGCCATAGCTTATATTAACCGCTACACTTCCGACATATATTATCAGGATTTCAGCGGTGCTCAGCTTACCGGTATTGAACTTAATCCCGATACCGAATACGCTGTGATGACTGTAGGTATAGACCGTTACGGCTGCGAATGTGATGTAGACAAAGTGTTCTTTCACACTGATGCTCCCGAGATTGTAGGTAATCCTCATGTAGAAGCTGTTATCGACGAAACTACACTGACTTCATTCACCATGACTTTCACTCCCAACGAGGATGTGACTGCTTATTACTGTGTAGCTGGTGAAAAAGGCACTCTGCAGTCGCAGTACGAGATGTTCGCACCGATGTTCGGCTTCACCAATTTCAGCCAGATGATTCAGCAGTGGGGCCTTGAAGAGACCGCACAGGCTACCAAGACATGGACCGGAATGCCCCCTAATACCGAATATGAGGTATTCGTAGCTATGCTTGATGTCAACGGCAATTTTGCTCCCTACGAGGTATATGAGGTATCAACCACAGCACTCGGTGGTCCTGGTGAGGCTACTGTTTCAATCACTCTCGGCGATTATATGCTTACTGAATGGTGGGGCGAAATGAAACCCAGCCAATTTATCACCTTCACTCCCAACGACCAGGCAAGCTGCTTCCGTGTAGGTGTTTACCGTACCGAAATCTATGAAGAGAGTAAAGAGGACATCTTGGCTGAACTTTGCAGCGACCCATGGATGCCTACAGCCAACTGGTTCTTCTTCGAGACTCTGACTACCGACTTCCAGATTGACCCGCAGACAAGTTGCGTTGCCCTGGCAGCTGCCAAGAATGTCAATGGCGAATGGGGTAGTGTCAGCGAACTCTTCTTCACCACACCTGATGCTGTAGCTGAACAGGCTGCTGCTCCCGCTGCTCCTTCACAGAAGATACGCGCACGCCTTATACCGACAGAGAAACGCCAGCTCGGCACTGTTCCGACCATGCGTCCGCGCCTTACTCCTGTGCTGAAGTAATAGTTAGTCGGAGTTATCGGAGTAGTCGGAGCTATCGGAGTTATCGGAGCTATCGGAGTTATCGGAGCTATCCGAATTATCCGAAAACTCAGATAACTCCGACAGCTCCGATTACTCCGATAGCTCCGATAACTCCGATAACTCCGACTCAATCCCTCGTGCTGGTATAAGCCACACGCTTAAACATCATAATCGGTATCAGCTGTCCGACTACCATACCAAGCACCACAAACAGACAAGTCAGGCCGTTAAATTCTATCAGATAGAAATAATGTCCGAATTCCTCTTCGCCATTTGCCGACAATGCCAGCATAAAAGCCTGCAAAGTACGATAGGCATAAAGACCCGGTATCATAGGTAGCAAAGCCGGATAGCTGAATACCTCAGGCGGACATTTTACTCTCGGAGCAATGAATACCGCTAACAACCCGACAAGAAAAGCTCCGGCTAACGAAGCAAACACAAGGCTGAAACCGGCGAAAGTCATAAGACAGTAACGTCCTATATGACCTATAGCAGCCAATAGTGCACAGTATTTATAAGCAACCCGAGGAGGATTGCTTATAGCAGCAAAACCGACACCGGCTATAGCGGCAAAAAGACCGTCTTGTAATATTCCGAGCAATACATTCATAACATTACGGTATTACCTGTATGTGCATCAGCATAACAGCCACAGTCATTCCCAATGCTATACAGCCGGTCAGCACAAGAGCATGTGCCAGACGGCTATAGCCGCTCAGATAGTGGGAACTCAAAAGATCACTGACACTGTTTATATAGGGTATGCCGGGTATAAGATAAAGCACACTTGTACCCACAGCTATATCAGGAGTAGAAGTACAGCCCGTCACATAACCGACACATGAAATCAGAGCTGAGAGAAAAGCACAAGCTATCACTATAAGTTTTATATCGACATGTCGGCTGAGAAGTAAAAGTTTCAGACTGTAACCTGCCATAGTAGCAACAGCGACTATCGCCATAGCCATAGGGTCACCGCCAAACAGACGGCAGAACGAAGCGTTGGCGACCGATACCAACAATGCCAGTGTCCACTGATTAATGCGAGGAGCTTCTTTAATACGCTCAAACAGTTGACGGGCTTCGGCAAAATTCACCCGTCTCTCTGCTACCTTCCAGCTGAGTTTACTCAACTGCGTGTTGATATTGAAACTTACCGGTACGTTGGCCAGACTACTGGTATAATGAAATGTCCGGCCGTCGCGGGGATCACTTAGTGTTATCGACATGTGCGAGGGAAGAATTATGATGTCAGCCTCGACACCGGCTATATCTGCCATACGGCCTACATTGCGGGTAATACGTGTACAGGTAGCACCACAAGCTAAAAGGCAGGCAGCATATTCGGTCAGAAAACGGCATACTTCACCTAAATTCAGGTGTTCCGTGTCAGTTCTATCTGCTGTACTGCTATTATAATGATTAGGATTCATAAGAGATAGACGGATTATATCATAAATCGCCGGCTCCTGCATTAAGCCATCGGCGCACTACGGTTATTTCTGTAGAGCTATATTTCTGACTCAGACGTTCGTATAGAGATTGTGTAGCCTCCGGATCTTCCGAAGCACGGAACTCGGCTACAAGCGCTTCCACACGTTCTGCACTGACTACCCGTTCAATAGGTAACACTCCTTCCACCACAGCTTGTGCAAGATGACCGGATATAGTGGATTTAGCTAAAAGACGATGTTCAGCTATGGCTTCGACACTATATCCCTGTTCAAAAAGCTGCATAGTCAGTTGCCACGAAGGTAACTTGCTCACAGGCCGGTTTGCCTCAGGGTCATCGTCTCTATGTTCCGATTCAGGCACATAACGCCGTGTTATAGCCACGAGTTCCTTACCGTAAAGCTCTGTCTTGCGCCCACCGAATCCTTTAAGCATACTTAGAGCACGTACATTGCCTGGCGGATTATTGGCTAATCGGACAAGATTAGCTGTTGACATAATACGACTGGCAGTAATACCGGATTCATTGACCTTATTGTGACGCCATGTCAGTAGTTCCTTAAACAGTACCTGATTTTTTACCTCATCGGGTATTATATCTTCCGGTTCACGACGCAGTACAGCTGACTTGATGATAGTGCTCTTAGATTTTGTCTTCAATGTTTTTCCACCTTCAAGGTCAAGTACTGCCTTGGCTTTAAGACGCAGAAACTCTGATGCCGAAAAGGGTATATTACCTTCGAAAGCAGTAAAAAGAACATGTTTCACACTCAAAATCTCATTGAGTTCATCACGACGCTGCACAAGACGATTACGCATCTCACGATTATCAGGGTTAACAGGAGTACGGCTTAACAACTCAAGAAATTCCTCTGTTATCTTACTAAAATATCCGGAGGCTGCCTTTACACGACTTTCAAGAAACTCCATACATCCCTCAGCTCCAGAACTAAGTATATTCTGACACTGACTCAGAAATCGCTGAGCCACTTTATCGATATCATCATTAAGTCGGTGAGCCGTTCGGTCCCATTCAGCTAAAAGCTGAGGATATGTGTTTTGCATTGACTCTTTCAGTACCCTTTGTACACCTTCGAAGGCCATACGCAGGCGTCTCATACCGAAGAGTTCATTTAATAGTGACATAGTATATACCTGACGCAACTGTATGATTCGGTTCTCGTCAGGTGCATGACAGGCACAATCGTTTACAAAATCAGATACTGTGGCATCACTGATAATTGATGTTACCCCAAGTGGCCGTTCAAGCACAAGGCCGTCGAGAGTACGGCAGCGGCTCAAAGCTACGTATGTCTGTCCGTGAGCAAACGACGAAGTGGCATCAATGATAGCCCGGTCAAATGTCAGCCCCTGACTTTTATGTATAGTGATGGCCCATGCGAGACGCAGCGGATACTGACTGAATGTGCCGGTTACTTCTTCAGTAATAGCTCTGGTTTCAGCATCAATAGTATAACGGTTGTTTTCCCACTCCTCCGGACTCACATCTATTACATCTCCCCCGTCTATAGGTCTTACTTGTATTCCTGCATTGTTTATAGCCGTTACCTTACCTATCATACCGTTATAATAGCGGTGTGCCGTACTGTCATTTTTGATAAACATAACTTGTGCACCATTTTTCAGGGTCAACATACGTTCAGCCGGATAGGAGCTTTCAGGAAAGTCACCTGAGACCAGTGCCTCGAAAGTGAAAGATGGTGTAACCAGTCGGCCGAGTTCTCGGTCGTTAATATCGTGGGCAAGACGATTATGTGTAGTAAGACGTATGTATCCTGCCTCGGCAGGAGGATTAAAGTCGGCAATATAACGGTGGTTAAGACGGTTCAATACATTATAATCGGCAGTATTCGTGCGTATTCTATTAAGCAGTTCAAGAAATTCCTTATCCTTCTGACGATATACCTTTTCAAGCTCTACTGTCTCATAACCGGCCTGTCGCAAAGCATGGCTATCGAAAAAGTAATTGCTCGGATAATACTGTCTTAGCAATTCAGCCTCATCATCTTTTACTACCGGAGCAAGCTGCTGCAGGTCGCCTATCATAAGCAGTTGCACACCGCCGAAGCAACGTGTCGGATCGCGATGACGTCTTAGAACAGCATCAATGGCATCAAGCAGATCCGCACGCACCATACTCATCTCATCTATCACCAGCACATCCATACTTCTTATCACACGCAATTTCTCACGTGAGAACCGATCATAACGCCGCCTTTCACCGCTCAGCGATGCACCCGGAACATAAGGTGAAAACGATAACTGAAAAAACGAATGAATCGTCACACCACCGGCATTGATAGCTGCTATACCCGTAGGTGCAACAACTACTACTCTCTTCGACGTACTGTTCCTGAAGTCGCGTAGAAACGTAGTCTTGCCTGTTCCGGCCTTCCCGGTCAGAAACAGATTAGCACCCGTATCCTCCATAAGACTTCGGGCAAGAGCAAGCTGTGGGTTATCTTCGTGATTCATATTGTTGCACTTAAGTGATTGTATCTATTTCAGTAAATCTGCTTGATTCAGCAAAGTTACAACTAATCTGCATAATCTCAAAATCCGCCTGCTCCACCCCTTTTCCCAACCCCACCTATGCCTCCAC
>CAMWKC010000067.1 GCA_947174735.1 uncultured Porphyromonadaceae bacterium | reverse complement strand
AGTTTCGTATATACCGCCTTGGCAGCCTCAATGCTTACCGTACTTACGGCTTGCTCCGGCGGCAAGTCTGACAAAGCAGCAGAAGAGAATGCCGAACAACTGCCTTTGGTAAGAGTCGAAGCTGTACACTCACGCCAGGTAGACCAGAACGGTGTCTATACAGCCACAGTCGAGCCGGAAATTATCAACAACATCTCAGCCAACATGTCTAACCGTATAAAAGAGATTCTTGTTGATGAGGGTATGCGCGTATCCAAAGGACAGCGTCTCGTAGTGCTTGACGATGTCAACATCACTTCCTACCAGCTACAGGTTGATAACGCCAAGGCTGCGCTTGCTAATGTACAACGTGACTATGACCGCGCTCTTGAGCTGTTTAATATCGGCGGCGGCACACGTCAGGCTCTCGACCAGATGGAGCTGCAGCTTACCAATGCACGCAACACACTTGCCAATGCCGAACGCGCTCTACGCAATGTAACCGAGAATACTGTGCTTACTTCACCTATCAACGGTATCGTCACAGCACGCAATTATGACCCGGGCGATATGACCGGTGCACTGCCGGTACTTACCGTAGCCCGTGTGCAGCCGGTTAAGATTGTAATTAACGTTACTGAATCAGATTACTCAAAGATACACGTCGGTATGCCGGCGAGTGTGACATTCGATACTTACGGTAATGAAACATTCGACGGCCGTGTCAGCCTCGTCTCTCCCACAGTCGACCCGTCATCACGCACATTCGGTGTCGAGGTTACACTTCCTAACTCTGACAGCCGCATACTTCCCGGCATGTTCGGCCGTGTACATCTCAGTCTGGGTAGTGCCGAACACGTAGTGGTACCCGACCGCGCTGTAATTAAGCAACCAGGTTCCGGCAATCACTATGTATATGTCTATAAAGATGGAAAAGTCAGCTATCGGCTTGTCGAACTTGGTCAGCGTCTCGGCGATGCCTACGAGATACTCGACGGTCTGAACGACGGTGATCTTGCTGTCATTACCGACCAGTCACGTCTGGCTGACGGAATCGAGGTGCAGATACTCGACAAATAATCCCCGCTCTGCACAGACAATTTCTATAATCTAACTCCCTTCGTCACGTAACATATACTTCACATAACCATGAGTTTATACGGCGCGGCCGTCAAGCGTCCCATTATGACCACACTGTGTTTTATCACAGTCATCATACTCGGACTCTTCTCACTGGCCAAACTTCCCATTGACCTCTATCCCGATATCGACACAAACACCATTATGGTCATAACCATATACCCCGGAGCGTCGGCATCGGATATAGAGCAGAACGTAACCAAACCTCTTGAGAACACGCTTAACTCGGTAGAACATCTCAAGCACATCACATCGCAAAGCCGCGAGAACACATCAGTCATAACCCTTGAATTCGAATACGGCTACGACATTGATGTACTTACAAACGATGTCCGGGACAAACTTGACATGGTAGAATCGAGTCTGCCCGACGACTGCGAAAATCCTATCATATTCAAGTTCTCGACCGATATGATACCTATCTGTCTGCTCTCCGTATCAGCCAAAGAGAGTATGGCAGGCCTTTATAAGATACTTGATGACAACGTAGCCAACCCGCTGGCACGTGTAGACGGTGTAGGTTCGGTATCAATATCAGGTGCTCCGAAACGCGAGATACACGTATATGTCGACCCGGCACGTCTGGAAGCATATAACCTTTCAGTCGAAACCATTTCGGCAATTATACAAAGTGAGAACCGCAACGTACCCGGCGGTTCGTTCGATGTCGGCTCAAACACCTACGCACTCAGAGTACAGGGTGAGTTTGACGATTCGTCACAGCTCGAAAATCTCCCTGTAGGCTCATACAACGGCCGTATTGTTTATCTGCACGATGTGGCACGTGTGGACGACTCACTTGAGGAGCGTACACAGGAGACCTATATCGGCGGCGAAGCCGGCGCTATGATCATCATACAGAAACAGAGTGGTGCCAACTCGGTAGCTATATCCGAAAAGGTAATGAAGATGCTGCCGCGTCTGCAACGCAATCTTCCTTCAGACGTAAAGATAGGTGTCATTGTCGATACCTCCGACAATATCCGCAATACCATTGCCTCTCTCGAGGAAACGGTGCTCTACGCTCTGCTGTTCGTAATGATAGTGGTATTCGTATTCCTCGGCCGATGGCGAGCTACCCTCATCATCATCATTACTATACCGGTATCACTTATAGCCTCCTTCATCTATCTGTTTGCCACAGGCAACTCTCTCAATATCGTGTCACTTTCGGCACTCTCCATATCTATCGGTATGGTGGTTGACGATGCCATTGTGGTACTTGAGAACGTAACCACTCATATAGAACGTGGCGCCGACCCACGTCAGGCAGCCGTACACGGTACCAATGAGGTGGCAATATCTGTAATAGCATCGACACTGACCCTGATAGCGGTATTCTTCCCTCTTACCCTTGTGACAGGTATGACAGGTGTGCTTTTCCGTCAGTTAGGATGGATGGTAACAATCATGATGATTATATCGACCACCTGCGCACTCTCGCTTACACCTATGCTCTGTAGCCAGTGGCTTCGTCTCAGCACCCATCATTCACGTCTCTACGACAAGCTCTACGTGCCGATTGAGAGAGCACTTGACCGTTTCGACAACGCTTACGCCTCACTGCTGCGCCTGGTGATAAGTCATAAAACAGTGACTATCATCATCTGTCTCGGCACATTCGTAGGTTCGATATTCCTGATGAGATTTGTAGGTACGGAGTTCTTCCCGACGGCGGACAACGGCCGACTCGGTGTCAACATAGAGCTGCCTATAGGTACCCGTGTTGAGATAGCCAAAGAATCAATGGCCCGTCTTGACGCACAGTGGAGAGCTGAGTATCCTGAAATCGAAGCTATCAGCTACACCGTCGGTCCGGCAAGTTCCGACAATACATTTGCCTCTCTCTCAGAAAGCGGCTCGCACATTATTTCAATGAATATCCGCCTCTCCGATCCCGGCAAGCGTAAACGCGGTATCAAGGAAATAGCCGCCCAGATGCGTAAGGACATAGAGCGTGGTTATCCGGAATTCCGTAAGGCACAGGTCAACGTAGGCGGCGGACGTAATCAGGGCATGGGAGGTCAGAGCACCGTAGACTTCGAAATCTACGGCTACGATTTCACAGCTACCGACTCAGTAGCCCGTGACCTCAAACAGATCCTCGCAGGCATAGAGGGTACAGCCGACATCACCATATCACGTTCCGACTACCAGCCGGAATATCAGGTTGACTTTGACCGCGAGAAACTTGCACTCTACGGACTTAACCTCCAGACAGCGGCTTACTACCTGCGCAACCGTATCAACGGTTCGACAGCTTCACAATTCCGCGAAGATGGTGAGGAATACGACATTAAGGTTATGTATGACCCTGATGCACGTACCAGTATCGAAGACCTTGAGAATATCGTCATCTATACTCCCACAGGTAAGGGTGTCAAACTCAAAGAGCTCGGTAAGGTGGTACAGCGTTTCACACCTCCTACTATCGAACGTAAGGACCGCGAACGTCTTATCACTGTCTCGGCAGTTGTGGACGGTGTGCCTCTGAGCCAGGTAGTGGCGAACGCACAGGCTGAAATCGACAATATGCACCTGCCCTCGGGTATTATCATAGGTCTTTCGGGAAGCTACGAAGACCAGCAGGATTCGTTCAGCGACCTTTTGCTTCTCGGTATACTTATCGTCATATTGGTATATGTTGTTATGGCGGCCCAGTTCGAATCTCTCACCTATCCCGGTATTATCATGACCTCACTGCTGTTCGCCTTCTCGGGTGTGTTCATCATACTCTGGCTTACAGGTCATACACTCAACGTTATGTCGATGATCGGCGCTATCATGCTTATCGGTATTGTGGTTAAGAACGGTATCGTACTTATCGACTATATCACTCTTAACCGTGAACGTGGCATGGGTATCCGCACAGCCGTTATCGACGGCGGCCGTTCACGTCTGCGTCCTGTAGTCATGACCACCCTCACCACTATTCTCGGTATGGTACCTATGGCTATCGGTACAGGTCAGGGAGCTGAGATGTGGCGTCCTATGGGTACAGCGGTTATCGGTGGTCTTACTTTCTCTACAATTCTGACACTTCTGTTCGTACCCGTACTCTACTGTGTATTCGCAGGCAACGGTGTACACCGCATACGTCGTAAACTACGTAAAGAAAAACAATCATGAAAGCTGTATTCATCGCATACGACCAGGCTCATCACGAGAAGGTAATCGAAGCACTCGATAAATCCGGCTGCCGTGGCTTTACAGCCTTTGGCAACGTACAGGGACGAGGTTCCGTAAAAGGCGAACCTCACTATGGCAGCCATGCTTGGCCTTCACTCGCTTCGGCCCTTATAACATTTGTCGCCGATTCAGCTGTCGAGCCTCTGCTGGCCCGTATCCGTCTGCTCGACGAAGCCAAGCCCAAACTCGGCCTTCGTGCATTCGTATGGAACGTGGAACGTACACTCTGACAGAATAAGGTATAAGCAGAAAATCTATTGATTTTTGCTGCTGTAAAAAATTGTTACTGTAAAAAAGACGCGGCTATTTCATGGCCGCGTCTTTTTTATTAACTTCGCGAAAATATCGGCTACATACGCCGTACACCACCTAAAAACAGAATTTCTCCCTTTATGAAAACCCTACTGACTACCGCCGCTGCCAGCTTGCTTCTGCTCATCAGCACCGCCTGCCACCGCCAGCAGACACGTCTCAATATATCCCTTTCAGACAAATTCGAAGGCAAGACCATAGAACTTATAAGTTTTCTTGACTCAATACCAATCGCGACAGCACTCGTTACTGAAGGCAGCGCCACCTTCGACGGAGACTCACTCGTTGCCGACACACCACTGCTGACACAGGTTGTCATTGACGGCCGTGTACGTGCTTACTATGTTATCGAACCGGGCACTGCCCAGCTAACCGATTCGATGAGCGTAGCTACAGGCACACCGCTCAACGATCGTTTCGGGTCGATGATGTTAGCTCTCGACTCTGTCGAGAATCTTGATGATATGGATGCCTACACTACCTATGCTCTTGACAGATACAGCGAAGACCCTGAAAGTCCTATTGGCCAGTGGTTCGGCATAGAATGGATGAAATATGCCCAGCCGGCCTCCATAGATAGCCTCGTGGCTATTGCTCCTGCTTCATTCACTGATTCACGCCGTGCACGTCACTATCTCAACTTTGCCAAACTTCGTGCTGCCACAGCACCCGGCCAACCCTATATTGATTTTGAAGGCACTGACGTTAAAGGAGGTAAACAGTCTTTCAGCTCACTTGTCAAACCGGGCCGTTACACTCTCGTCGATTTCTGGGCAAGCTGGTGTCCGTATTGTATTAAAGAAATGCCTGCACTACACCAGCTTTATGCTGACTGGCACGATAAAGGTCTTGACATAGTAGGAGTCGCCGTACGCGACCGTCACGAAGACACATACAACGCTGTACAGCGCTTCGAAGTGACATGGCCCGTACTTTACGACACAGAACGCCGTCCGTACGATATCTACGGTTTCTCCGGTATACCTCATCATATTCTTATCGGTCCTGACGGTACTATAGTTTCACGTGACGAATCAGTAGCTCAGATTGAAGCACGCCTGAAGTCTTTAAACCAGAAAGAATAAAAACCTTAGGGGTTGGTAAAGTGTTAAAAAATAAAAACCTTTTCCACTATGAATACACCAGCTCCTGTAATCAAGCAGTCATACGGCTCACTCAATGATATAATCGGTAACGCCATACGTACCAACTGGAATCTCGATGCTCTGACCGATATGGGCGGCGCTACGCTTCAGTATAAAGAAGTAGCAGAGAATATAGCCAAGTTACATATACTCTTCAAAGCTGCCGGTCTGCGTCATGACGGCTCGGATAAAGTGGCTCTTGTCGGACGCAACACCTCGAACTGGGCTGTGACTTTCATAGCCTGTCTTACCTACGGTGTTGTGGCAGTACCTATTTTGCATGAGTTTACCCCCGAGACCCTGACAAATATCATCAATCACAGTGACTCAGCTCTGTTGTTTGTAGATGAAGCTATATGGCGCAAGCTTGATGCCGAACAGATGCCTGCGCTACAGGCTGTTCTATATATAGCTGAATACGGTATGCCATTCTGTCGCAACAATTCGCTGAAACAGACTCGCGAGCATCTCAACGAACGTTTCGGCGAACAGTATCCCGCCGACTTCAAGCCTGATTCATTCACATGGCAGACAGATACCGATCCGGAACAGGTAGCTCTCATAAGCTATACTTCGGGGTCTACCGGTATGTCTAAAGGTGTTATGCTCCCCTATCGTTCGATATGGAGCAACATACGTTTCTGCATTGATGATCTCACCTATCTCAAGCCCGGTGACGGAGTTGTCAATATGCTGCCGCTCGCACATCTTTACGGTATGATTATCGAAATGCTGCATCCTTTCGTCAAAGGTTGTCATTGCTACTTCATCGGTAAGGCTCCCTCACCCCGTGTGCTGTTGAGTGCCTTCGCACAGGTACGTCCGAAACTGGTTATAACCGTGCCCTTAGTGCTTGAGAAGATAGTACGTACACAGGTATTTCCGCAGTTGGAAAAACCTATGATGCGTCTGCTGTTGGCCTTGCCGCTGGTGCGTGACCGCGTGCTGCGAAAGATTCATGACCGGCTTATTGATATTTTCGGCGGTCAGTTGCACGAAGTCATTATCGGTGGTGCGGCTATGGGTGCTGATGTCGAACAGTTCCTGAAGCGTATTGATTTCCCCTTTACGATAGGTTACGGCATGACCGAGTGCGGTCCGCTCATCACATACGAACCGCCTAAGACTGTCAAATTCCATTCAGTCGGCAAGGTAGTGGACCGTATGCAGATACGTATCGACTCACCTGATCCGGAACATAAACCCGGCAATCTGTGGGTACGCGGAGCAAATGTCATGAAAGGTTACTACAAGAATCCGGAGGCTACAGCCGAAGTTATGCCGGACCCTGAAGACGGCTGGATGAATACAGGTGATATGTGTCTTCTCGATTCCGACGGGTTCGTCACTATATGCGGTCGCTCGAAAGCTATGATACTCGGTCCGTCAGGACAAAACATATATCCCGAAGAGATAGAAGTGCGTCTTAATGCTCTCCCATACGTAACCGAGTCACTGGTAATTGATGACGGCGGCAAACTCGTGGCTCTTATTGTGCCTGATCAGGATGCTGCCGACCGTGCGGGATTAGGTGCGGAAGGTTTACAGCGCCAGATGGATGAGAATCTGAAAACGCTTAACCGTGATATGCCTGCTTACAGTCGTGTCTCATCGTTCAGACTGCGTCAGGAACCGTTCGAGAAGACACCTAAGCAGAGCATAAAACGCTTCTTATACACTAAGTAGCGCTCAGAACGTCATTGTGGTGTGACTATTGGAAAAAATTTAGTAACTTCGCACATTAATAAAGAAACAAGTCATACATCACGATGAAAGATAGAATTGAGGAACTTAAAAAAGAACTTATACTGGATGCGACAAAAATGTCGACACCCGAAGAAGTAGAACAGTTCCGTATCAAATACTTGAGCAAGAAAGGTGCCATACCGGCACTTATGGCCGATTTCCGCAATGTTCCTGCTGAACAAAAACGCGAAATCGGACAACTCATCAATGACCTCAAAGCAGAAGCTAACGAAGCTATCAACACAATGCGTGAAAAAATCGCTTCCGGTCCGGACACTTCGCTGGTCGGTATCGACTTGACACGCACAGCTACTCCGTTGCCTCTCGGCACACGCCATCCGCTGTCACTGGTACGTTCGGAAATATTGCGTATTTTCGGTTCGATGGGTTTCACAATAGCTGAAGGTCCTGAAATCGAAGATGACTGGCACGTATTCTCATCGCTAAATTTCGCTCCCGATCATCCGGCACGCGACATGCAGGACACTTTCTTCATTCGTCGTGGTCAGGACGATGTGCTGCTGCGTACTCATACCTCATCGGTACAGACCCGTGTTATGGAGAGTCACCAACCTCCCATACGTATCGTATGTCCGGGTCGTGTATATCGCAACGAAGCTATCTCAGCACGCGCACATTGTTTCTTCCATCAGGTGGAAGGTCTGTATATAGACCGTAATGTGTCGTTTGCCGACCTCAAACAGGTACTTCTTTATTTTGCCCGTGAGATGTTCGGTCCCGAAACCCGCATACGTTTGCGTCCGAGTTATTTCCCCTTTACCGAACCCTCGGCTGAGATGGATATAAGCTGTATGATATGTGGCGGCAAGGGCTGTACGCTCTGCAAGGGTACCGGCTGGGTCGAAATTCTCGGCTGTGGCATGGTAGACCCCAACGTGCTACGTGCCTGCGGCATCGATCCTGAAGTGTATAGCGGCTACGCTTTCGGTATGGGTATCGAGCGTATAGCCAATCTCAAATACCGGGTACGTGACCTACGTCTGTTCTCGGAAAACGATATGCGCTTCCTGCACGAATTTGATGCTGCCCACTGAGACTGACCCCGTTTTATTACTGCTGCCATGACCATCAAAGAACGTTATGAAGGTGTCATAGAGTGGTTCCAGGCCAATATGCCTGAACCGCGAACCGAACTTCAGTACGATACACCCTTTCATCTGCTTTTAGCTGTAATTCTGTCAGCTCAATGCACTGATAAAAGGGTCAATATGGTGACTCCGGCCCTGTTCGAAGCCTTCCCGGATGCGGCAGCTTTGGCCGCCGCTTCGGAAGAAGAGGTCTATGAGTTGATAAAAAGTATCTCTTACCCCAACAACAAGACACGTCATCTGCTTCGTGCCGCCCGTATGCTAGTAAGTGACTTCGGTGGCGAAGTACCTTCGGACATCGACAACCTCATGAAGCTGCCCGGCGTCGGCCGTAAAACCGCCAATGTCATGCTGTCGGTAGTATGGCATAAAGCAGCAATGGCAGTCGATACTCACGTCTTTCGTGTCAGCAACCGTCTGGGTCTGACAAAAAACTCGCGTACTCCGCTGAGCACCGAGAAGACCCTGACCCGCTATATTCCTGCTCATCTCCTCGCCACTGCACATCACTGGCTCATACTACACGGCCGCTACGTATGCACGGCCCGTCGTCCGCACTGCGACGAATGTGGCCTGCGTGCATGGTGCCGAAATCCTATAATACCTTAAACCTATGCCCGAACTGTCACAACGCGGCATCGCCATGCCGGCGTCGCCCATCCGTAAGCTGGCTCCGTTAGCTGCCAAGGCTGTAGAACGCGGCCTGCATGTCTATCGCCTCAACATCGGTCAGCCCGACCTTCCGACACCTCCTCAGGCTCTGGAGGCACTTCATGCGATAGATATGAAAGTACTCGAATATAGCGCTTCAGAGGGTATACCTCAACTGCGCGCCAAGATGGCCGAGTACTATCACCGTCATAACATCAACGTCACTCCCGACGATATAATCATCACCACCGGTGGATCCGAAGCCGTGATGTTCGCTTTCATGGCTACTCTTGACCCGGG
>CAMWKC010000066.1 GCA_947174735.1 uncultured Porphyromonadaceae bacterium | reverse complement strand
CGGGGGATGGCGATCACGGTGCCGGGATACTGCTGCAGATGCTGTTCGAGCCAGTCAATAGACTCGGCGTCGAGGTGGTTGGTAGGCTCGTCAAGCAGCAGAATATCCGGTTGCTGCAACAACAGACGGCACAAGGCCACACGACGGCGTTCGCCACCCGACAAAGTGGCTATCTTCTGATCATCAGGCGGACAGCGCAGCGCGTCCATAGCTCGTTCGAGCTTATTGTCAAGGTTCCATGCATCGCAGGCATCGAGTTTATCCTGCAGGTCTGCCTGACGGTTCATAAGCGCTTCCATCTTAGCCGGGTCTTCAAGTACTTCAGGGTCGCAGAAAGCATTGTTGACCTCCTCATACTCGGCAAGCAGGTCAAGAACAGGCTGCATACCCTCCTGTACAACTTCTTTAACTGTCTTGTCAGGATCGAGTTTCGGGTCCTGTTCCAGATAACCGACACTATAACCGGGAGAGAATACAACGTTTCCCTGATATTCTTTATCGATACCTGCTATGATTTTGAGCAGAGTCGATTTACCTGAACCGTTGAGACCTATAATGCCTATTTTGGCACCATAGAAGAAAGACAGATATATATTCTTAAGAATCTGTCGCTGGGGCGGGATAATCTTGCTGACCCCCACCATCGAGAAAATTACTTTTTTATCGTCAGCCATAACTTATAGGAGAATAGTTAATTCTCAGCTTAACATTTATTTTTTTGCCTTGACACGATAATCACAGTGCACCTTGCCTTTGGCAATATTGGAGAGTTTGGTTTTGATGAGCTGTTTGCGAATAGGATTGACACGGTCGGTATAGACAGTGCCGAGCAAATGGTCATACTCGTGCTGTATAATGCGGGAAAGGAATCCGGTAAATTCCTTTTCATGCTGCACAAAATTTTCATCATACCAGTTAAGACGTACATGTTCATGACGTTTGACTCCTTCACTGAGTCCCGGCAGACTGAGACATCCTTCATCACGGATGACAGGATCTCCGTCTTCGATTATTTCGAGATCAGGGTTGATAATAACCATCTTTGAATCAGCACATTCAGGGAAAGTGTCAGCCAATACACCGCCGTCAAGAACAATAAGGCTTATGGCACGACCAATCTGGGGAGCAGCCAGACCTACGCCCTCGCTGTGGTACATAGTTTCCCACATATCGGCTATCAGTTTCTGTAGCTCAGGGTAATCGGGCGTTATATCTTCGGCCTCTTCGCGGAGCACCGGTTGCCCGTACAGATAAATCGGTAAAATCATGTTTGTTTGGAAAAATATCCTACAAAATTAATAAAAAAACCTCTCTTTCTATTATCTTTTAAACTGAGCGACTCTAAAATCTGTCGGAATTTGTATAAACTGATAAAGTTGAGTATATTTGCATTGGTTATATGGTCTGAAATACAGCCATGTCGCCAGTGCAATTCATATTAACCAAATTTATACACCCGTTATCATGTGTACTTCCGACGACAGACTCATACGGTTCGACTGGGCAATGAAGCGTATGCTGCGTGACAAGGCTAATTTCGGTGTGCTTGAGGGACTTCTGACAAGTCTCTTAGGCAGACCTATCCATATTGAAACCATTCTTGAAAGCGAGAGTAATCGCGAAGCCGAAGAACAGAAACTCAACCGTGTCGATATATTGGCTCAAACCACCGACAGCGAGAAGATGCTCATCGAGGTACAGAACCAAAGTGAGATAGACTATTTTCACCGTATGCTGTTCGGTACGGCACGTCTTATAAGCGATTACACACATCTCGGAGAGAAGTACGGAAAAATCACAAAAATTTACAGTATTAACATCGTTTACTTTCAGCTGGGCGAAGGTAAGGACAGCGTGTATGTAGGTACAACAGACTTCCGAGGACTACACGACGGCTCACACCTGGGATTGTCTCCACGCTGGAAGAAACGTCTTGAAGCAGATTCGGTCAGTGATATCTTTCCTACCTACTATATTCTGAGAGTGAATGATTTCGATCGTTGGTCAAAGACACCTCTTGACCAGTGGATGTATTTTCTAAGTAACAGTCGCGTACCTGAAGATGCCGATGCGCCCGGACTAAAGGAGGTCAGAGAAAAACTGCGTCTCGACAGGCTTCCAGCCGACGAACGTCTGTCGTATCTCAAGCTTCTCGATGACCGTATAAGTATCAAGAACAGCATCGAAGATGCCAAATACGAAGCTCGCGAAGAAGGACGTGAAGAAGGACGCGAAGAAGCAATCCTTGAAAAAGCTCGTGTGGCAAAAGAAGCAGGTCTCTCAGATGAGATGATATTCACTATCTTTGGAATAAAACTGTAACTTATACAATACAGTATAATGGGACGAATAATGGCTATTGACTACGGACGTCGGCGCTGTGGTGTGGCAGTGACAGACCTACTGCAGATAACCGCCAACGGTCTGCCGACAGTACGTGCCTGCGACCTTATGGCTTTTATAAAGGACTACACTGCACGCGAACCGGTAGAGCGCATAATTATAGGTTATCCCACACGTATGGATGGCAGTGAATCGGAAAGTATGAATTATATAAGGCCTTTTGTAAAACGTCTGCATCAGGAATTGCCGGATATACCTATTGAGATGAGTGACGAACGTTTCACCTCAACGATAGCTCACCGTGAAATGCTTGCCGGTGGTTTTACCCGTAAACAGCGTGCTCAGAAAGAACGTGCAGACGAAATGGCGGCAGTCATTATACTCACCGACTGGCTTCAGGCGCGCGATTTCCGTTCCTGATGTCACTTTTACATTACACAACGACATATCCCTGAATTATATGAAAGTTTCATCGGACGGAAAGATTTTCCCAACCTGATGAAACTTTTTTTATTTCTATTCGACTAACCTTATGTAATCAATAGATTCAATTATCTTTTAATCTTACTTACTCCCCTCATTACCGATATATGCAGTTCAACTGTAATACACTCACCCTACCTTTTCTGTTACGCCTGCGACTCTTACTTATGGTAGCCACAGGCCAGCGTGAAAAGGTTGCGCTCGAATCAGACTTTACGGCATTGGTAGAACGACAGCGACAGCTTATCGACCGTCTGTGCTTTGCTTATGCACGTTCAGCCGTAGAATTTGAAGATCTGCGACAGGATACACTCATCAACCTCTGGAAAGCCATGCCGACTTTTCGTCATCAAAGCTCCGAACACACGTGGATATACCGTATTACCCTTAACACATGTGTGTCAGCACTGCGGTTACGTAGCCGACAGGCACCCACCACATCGCTGCAGAGCCTTTATGACGTAATAGACGAACCCGACGACAAGGCTTCTGTCATACAGCAGTTACATGAAGCTATAAGCACACTCTCTCCTCTCGATAAATCTATCATGCTGATGTGGTTAGACGAACTGCCATACGATGAGATAGCCCGTATCACAGGTTTACCACGCAATACGGTAGCCACACGTCTGCGGCGAGGTAAACAGCGACTCAGACACATCATAGAACCTGAAGTAATATAATTATTCATCTATACATATATCTTATGGACAATAATATTCACAACTGCTGGCGTGGTTTACGCTTTCGGTACACCTCTGATAATAACGACATGAACGACATAACCGACGGACGTCGCCGTAGTTCACTGCAATCATTGGCACAACGCTACAATTGGTTCTCAAACATGGCTTTGTTTATGACTATCTGGCCAATAATTATATGGTTAAATCCTTCAGTAACGATACCGCATGAAACAGTCATATTAATAGTCATGTGCATTTACTTTGCCACATGCTCAATTATGGACCGCTGGCTTTACTGCGGCATAAAATCCATCGACTGTGCCACAATGCCCATAGCCGAGGTAGCCCGTCTTGCCCGTCTGTACCGACGCCGTCACTTACAGTTTATAGGTCTTCTCATACCTATTGTTATCGGTGTAATAGGAGCCATAATATACTATTCTAACAATATTTATATGACTGTAGGTGTCATAATGGGGACAATAATAGGTATTGCAATCGGTTCGCGACAACTTATGGCCTTTCTTGAGGACTACCGTCAGGTATTAAAAGAGGACTAAACCACATCATTTTCCATGATGTTTGACGTACCCCCGTATCGGTTAAGACCGATACGGGGGTACGTCACTTTATTTTTCCGTCTCTGATTTTACTCTATTATTCTGATGCGGTCAGGACGACGCGGTTTGGTATGAGGCTGCGGACCGTCTATATAGCCGAGTACAACAAAACATGTGGCAAGATAATTTTCGGGAATTCCCCATTCACGAAGCATCTGCTGACCTTCAGGACTTATAAATGTCTCAGGTGCACGTGACACGATACAAGAGGCAATACCTAACTCAGTAGCCTGAAGTACTATGTTCTCGGCACAACAGAATGCATCTGCCTCACGGAACATAAAATTTGACTGACCGAATATTATCACCACAGCCGGTGCACCGTAAAAACCGTTTACCATCTTCTTGTCGTCAATAACACTTGGCTGCTCGGCAGAAACATGGCCACCTATCAGCTGCGAACGGTCAAAGCGAGCCATATTCATAATACCGATTTTTGTAGTCAGTTCCTTATTGAGAATACCTACCAGAATACTACGCTGGCCGCCTCCGGCGTTAGGAGCATACTCTCCGGCTATAAGTATTTTCTCCATATCTTCACGGCTTATCTGTCGGCTAGTATATTTGCGGATTGAATGTCGCGCCTTTATCAAATCAATAAGCATAATCTGTATGTTTGTCAGTTTTGGTCTTAATCAGTTAATTTCCAACATTGCGGATCGGGAGCATAAAAAGAACGGTGATAACCGTAAGCTACAGCCGGACATCCCCGGCAGAAACGCAGCAGTTCGCAGGCAGCACATTTTTCAAACAGTTCATACTGTCTGTAAGCTTCCATTTTATCACTGTTCCAGAGTTCATATATCGGTGTGTGAAACATATTGCCCACAACACTTTCAAATCGTCTGCATGCCATCACGCTGCCGTCAGGCTGAATCGTGAAATGGCAGTCGCCACAATGACAGCCGTCATATATAGCCTCAGGATTACTATCTTCCGGAATACGGAACAAACCTTTCTCATAAAGATAAAGCGTCCACAAATGGTCTTTAAGATTGAAGATAGTGCCCGCGTCTTTATGCTGCTCAAATTTCTTCCAGATAATGTCAAGAAAATCCCGATACTCTTCAGGCGATATGTGAGTTGATTTCTCTTCAGAAGTCGGACAGTAACGCCCGAAAGCAAAAACATTCACCCCCTTCTCAACCACAAGATCCACTATATCCGGAATCTCTTTTATATTGCTACCCGATACCGTAGTCATGACAGCAACCCGTATACCGTTTCTTCTAAGCACATCAATCTTATTTACAGTCGTATCGAACGAACCGGGTTTGCGGATTGAGTCATGTGTATCTCTCATACCGTCTATAGAAAGCTGATACTTTTCACACCCGAGTGCCTTGAGTCTGACACAGACCTCATCAGTGATATGAAACGGATTGCCGAGGATAGTGAAAGGAATGTCATAATCTTTAAGTATGGAAAGTATATCCCAGAAATGATGGTGAAGTATCGGATCACCACCTGTGATATAGAAATAAGGCAGCCGGTCCATACGCCGACACATTTCCATACACTGACTGATAACCTCCTTTGCTCTCTCCATAGGCATTTCTATAAGATGCGGATGTCCTTCGGAGAAAATATAACAGTGTTCGCAACGCTGATCACAACTGTCGGTAATATGCCACTGAAACGCGAAGTATTCCATCTTAGCTCACTCGGCGGGAATAGAAAGCGGAGTAGCTGAATCTCCGGCATAAAACATTATTACTACGGCATCTTCCTCTCCGCGGTTCTCACCATGATGTATTTCACCATCAGTCTCTACAAGTGCCTCACCTGCCTGAAAATCATGTGAGGTACCGTCCTTATTGACTATTGTCAGAGTACCGCTGATTACAACTCCGCAATTTATGACCCTATGATAATGAGGATTAGTGACCGTATGAGGAGGAAAGATGTATTTATAGATTGAGATAACAGGAGGTAAAGTTGGATAATCAGGCAGAGGACTACCGTTCCATGCCTTAGAAGTCTCGGCAAGTTTTACCGAGACAATACCTGTATTCTCAAGCTCTGATTTATTAGTCATAAGCGTAAGTAGCTCTTAAAGTCGGACAATTAAACTTATGGCTCCGATACCTCAGCAGTCAGAAGCATCGGAGCCGTGTCATTTGTGATGATTGAAAAATCACTTTTCACCGCTACCACAGGACGAACCGCAGGCAGCAGCAGGTTTGGGTTCGCTCTTTTCCTCACCGGCACCACAAGATGAGCCGCAGGCAGCAGCAGGTTGGCAAGGATCACCTTCAGCACACAGATAAGCCTGTGCGGTGTGCTTTACAGCACTTTCATTAAGACGTACCATAGTCGTTGTGATTGAAATTAATTTTATTTGAACAACGCAAAGTTACCGATTTAATTCCGTTATGTCAAGAGGGCAATTTTTTATTATATAGTAACCTTTTTATTACTTTTGCTGAAAAACAAACTATTGCTAAAACAAAAATTTATCATAAAAATTACATAATGCAATTTATGATGATATGTCGCGGAAAAACAATAACTTTGTCACATAAAAAAGTTAAAAATATGAGAAAGAAGGAGGCTTATAACTCCATAATAGAGATATGTCCTGTACGCAATGTCATAGCGCGCTTTGGCAATAAATGGGCACTGTTAGTACTTTTGGTAATCAGTGAGAACAATCCTGTACGATTCAACGAACTGAGCCGACTGATTCCCGATGTGTCAACCCGGGTATTGTCTAACACCCTGAAGGTTCTCGAAGCCGACGGTCTTATAACACGCACAATGTATCCACAGGTACCTCCACGTGTGGAATACTCTATGACGGCCACGGGTCTCTCACTTATCCCCATAATACTTCAGCTTACTGTATGGGCAAAAGAAAATATGAAAACCGTGATGGACCACCGAAGAAAATTTGAAGAAGGCAGTCAAAACAAAAAGGACAGTGCATCACACTGTCCTTCTGATAATAATTGACCGCACTATAGTGCGCGGAATGTTGTCATTTATTTCTTATCGCCGAAATAGCGCTGATACAGACCGTAGAAACCACGGCCGTGACGAGCCTCATCCTTAGCCATCTCATGAACAGTGTCATGAATAGCATCCTGATTGTTGGCTTTAGCATTCTTGGCGATACGCATCTTGTCGGCATTGGCGCCGGCCTCAGCGTTCATACGTTTTTCAAGATTTGTCTTAGTATCCCACACCATATCACCGAGAAGTTCGGCAAATTTAGCAGCGTGTTCAGCCTCTTCCCAAGCGTAACGCTTGAAAGCGTCAGCTACCTCGGGATAACCCTCACGGTCGGCCTGGCGTGACATAGCCAGATACATACCTACCTCAGTACATTCGCCAAGGAAATGATTGTTGAGATCTTTCTTCATCTCCTCATCAGCATCTTTAGCTATGCCAAGTTCATGCTCGGTAACGAAAGCAAGCAGCTCTTCCTTATTAAGTTCACGGAACTTTGAAGCCGGAGCCTTACACTGAGGACACTGTGCGGGGGGATTCTCTCCTTCAGCTACATAACCGCATACGGTGCAGATCCATTCTTTTGCCATAATAAAATATTCTGTTTTTTAGAGTTAGATACTTTACTGATTTATTACTTTCCCTTCAGAAGACTATATTCATCTTCCACAGGGGTCTAATTTATTAACCCTATAGAGTCAATTTAGTTTATTTTAGCCATCACTTTTTAACTCTCCTACACTCCTTGATAAAGATAGAATATAATCAACCAGATTAGTATCAGTGTCAAGTCCAAGCTTCTTACGCAGACGATTGCGTGCGGATTCCACACTCCTCACTTCACGAAATGTCAAAGATGCTATATCCTTTGTCGAAAGGCCAAGCGATAGTAGGGCACAAAGACGCCGGTCTTTTACAGTCAAACCCGGATGTCTGTCATCCAGAAATTTATAAAACTCAGGATGCACACGTTCAAAATAGTATTGAAACTCCTCCCATTGCGAGTCAGTTTTAAGCGCTGCTAACTGGGCTACTATTTCTTTTAACCTGTCACGAACATGTTTATCACGTGGAGGAAGGTCAAGTATTATCTGTTTCACATTCATTGCTACCTCCTCTATTTGCTGACTTGTCTTTATACGGTCGAGAGTAAACGAGGTCAGTTTACGTTCATGCATCTCGAGATCAGATTTTATTTTCTGCTGTATTTCTCTTTCTTCACGTAACTGTCTTGTCTGAAATTCGTTAAGTTCGGCTACAGCACGGGCACGCTCGGCCACCGCCAACTCTTTCTTACGCTTCATAGTTAAAATCCATACTATAAATATCACCAGCACACCTATCAAGACAGCCATAGAGATAAAAACCACTACAGGATTCCACGAAGAAATGCCTGTATTTCGCATATCACCCTCACGCTCAATATTATATATATCATGTGCTTGCTTGATACGAGTGGCATTCTCCTCACGATATATAGAATCCTTGAGAACAATTATATTATTCTTTATTTTATAAGCCTCTAAAGGCTTATTATAAGCAAGCGCCTGAGCAGCCTCCATATCAAGTACACTTACAAGTTGATCAGGATTACCGGTTTCAGTTGCGATATCCGAAGCCATGCGTATATACTGTGCTGCAGAATCAGCTTTTTCATTATCGGCAAATAACGAAGCCAATGTCAGGCAAGTATCAAACAGATAATAAGGATTATTACCGTTTTGTTGATGTATATAAGCATTTTTAAGATGGGCCAATGCCATAGCAGTATCTTTCTTACAGGCATACAGTTGCCCTATCACAGCTTGAGCTGAATAATATTCGTCTGACTGACTGTTTTCATCCACACACTGTATAGCTTTAAGAGCATAGTCTATAGCCTTGTCATGATCACCTTCACGTGCAGAGACTTCGGCAAGATTAATATAAACAATATATGAAAGATACCTGTCCGGACGTGTAAAACTTATTTCAAGAGCCTTATTATAATACTTTATAGCTTCTTCAGTCTTACCGGTTCTCAGATAACTCACCCCTATATTGTTAAAGAAGTCACCTACAAGTGAAACATCATACTTATCAGCTATCTTAAGCCCGGTGAAGTAATAATCCTGACTTAACGCCCTTAATCCTACTTCATCGGCAGCTGCACCAAGCAAAAGATAACATTTAGCTTTGAAGCTATTATCCTGATTTGTCACTGCGCCGTTACGATCGATAAGCTCAATACAGGTCTTAAGATATTCAAATGCTTTGGTCTGAAGACCATTCTCAAAGAGCTTTCGGCCGAAAGTACGCAGAGAACGGTAAACTATCGAGTCAGACGGAACAGGTTCATTTAAAAGAGTCTTTAAGGAATCAGAAAAAATCTTACTTTCTTCACCAAGCGATTCTGAAAATTCAATAGAATATTGCGCTATTTCCTGTGCCACTGAATGACTTTCAGACTTGCGTGCAATTAGTATCCATAACAGCAGACCGACAAAAAAAGTAGCTAAACCTACTATTACCAATCCGGTTTTCTGCATACAGAAAGCTTTCATAATAAAAAAAGATACTCAAATAACGGAACAAAGGTACTGCATAATGATGTAAATATCAAATATCATATACCTCAACACTCTTTATTCAACATCTGCAAACTAATTTTCTCAAGTACAAATT
>CAMWKC010000065.1 GCA_947174735.1 uncultured Porphyromonadaceae bacterium | reverse complement strand
TTATACTTTAGCTTATACATCAATAATTTACTTAC
Source organism: uncultured Porphyromonadaceae bacterium (assembly GCA_947174735.1). Lineage (GTDB taxonomy): Bacteria > Bacteroidota > Bacteroidia > Bacteroidales > Muribaculaceae > Lepagella. The sequence continues at coordinate 9,923 of CAMWKC010000065.1, read as the reverse complement.
TGAAAAATTCAGAATAACTTCAGATTTATATATTACCAGACTGATAAAATACGTGTAATAACTTGTTATATAACTATAAGCTACATATCAAAATAACATGGCAAAGAAAAAGTCAAAGAATAAAAACAAGCAGCAGCCTAAGATGTCGCCTGAACGCTTCATACGCGAGAGGGTACGGAAACTGCCAATCGGTAAATGTTATATTACGCCTGACTGGGAACAGGCCGGTATAGCACAGGTTATTATAACGAGAATACGTGCAAACGGTAACTATGTAGTCGGTATCTTTTTAGTTGATACGTTCTGCATCGGTATTAAGGATACTATATACTATACAGATTTCTCGGAGGATGAACTCAAGGAGCTGATAAACCATTACAAATCCGGTCCCGGTCTTGAAGAGATAAGCTATAACGAAGCCCATAATATAATCTATGGTGCTATAGAGTTTGCCGAGGAAGGCGGCATCCATCCTGTAAAAGACTTTGCTATCACACGATATATTCTTGAAGAAGATACGGAAGAAGTACCTTTGATTGAATATGATTTCGGTAAGGACGGTAAACATTTCCTCGTTATAAGTAGTAACCGTAGGGAAATGCATTATCTTAACACTCTGAAAAAAACTCTTGGTGATGATTTCGAATATATCATGAATACCGAAGAGGACGATGATTCTTACGATGATGATTTGGAATTTTCTCCTGAGGATCTTGAAAAAGGACTTGGAAACTGGGAGGCTATGATGGAAGAGTCTCGGCGTCATCCGGAAGAACGTTACGCTTACGAATACCCTGAATATCCTAAGACAGTATCAGTCAGGAATCAGTTTATAGCTGATGAACTCCTTTCAGTAGACAATTATACAGAGCTACCACGCGAGGTAATCGAACGTATTTTAGCTTTACCGACAGATGAAGCTGCCGAAGACATAAGTAATATCATAATGTATGTCATCGGTAGAACCTATAAGGCTATAAATGACGATACAATTGGTGAACCCGAAGATGGAGCCATAATGCATGGTCTGTTATTACTGACACAGCTGAGAAGCGAGAAAGGACTTGAGGCCGTACTCGAAATCATGCGTCAGAACAGCAAATTTGCAGATTATCATCTCGGCGACCTTGCTCCGGAGGTGATACATCCCGCTCTTTACGCCTGCGCACTGAATAATGTAGCAGCTATTGAAGCTTACCTGAATCAGCCGGGACTTGAGTCTTATATTCGTGAACAAGCACCCGAGGCCTTGGCCATGATTGTTATCAATCATCCGGAACGCCGTGCGGAAATTATCGAAGTCTTCAGACGTCTTCTTACCTCTATGGTAACCCGTCTGCCCAAACAGGAAGCCTGCGACGGTGCATTCGCCGGTTTTGTCATGAGTAATCTTATGGACATCGAAGCCAAAGAGCTGATTCCGGAAATCAAAGCACTGTTTGCTACTGATAACGTAGACCGCACTATAGCCGGAGACAGTAATGATGTTGTCAGCGAAATTCAGAACGGTCCGAAGTACAGAAATACTGACAAATATAAATTTCCGGACATATACAAACAGTACGCACGTCTGAAACAGTTCTCTGAGTAAGACAAATACAAAGTAAGTACAAAATGATAAATAATCGTTATAAGGCTAACATGTTAGCCTTATAACGATTATTTATATTGCATAAGCCTTGTAACACTGACTGAATATCGTATTATTATTTGATGGTTTTCCGCTGAAGATATATGTTAAAGGAAGAAAACATCACTAACATCCACTCTTGAGCTTGTAGAAAAAGGCTTTAACAATAACGAATTTTGTGATAAATCCTTTTTTACTATCGAAAGACAGAAAATATTTTCAAATTTTATTATATCTTTGCTGCCTACAGCCTATTCTTGCAGGAGTCCAATGTACTAAAGTTTAGGTACCATAATTATAGTGAATTCCTTTCTGAATATGCTGTATTTTACTGAATTATTAACATTTATAAATTAGTCTAAACCACATCTTAAAATATGCGTAATTCAATAAATCAATATTCTATAGGCGACCTACTTGATGGTAGATTTTTCTATATACCGGCCTACCAACGTGGTTATCGTTGGACCGCAAAGCAGGTAGAGGATCTTTTACGTGATCTTCTATGCTTTGCCAATAACGACAAAAAGGATTTTGACTTTTACTGTCTTCAGCCAATAATAGCAAGACCCATTACTGATATAGACAAAATGCATACCTTGTTCCAAAACATCCCATTAGATACATTAAAAGCTAAGGGATGTTGGGAAATAATCGATGGTCAGCAACGCCTTACAACTCTATTCCTTTTATATAAGTATCTAATGCTGAAAAAGGGATGGGATGAAGAAACACTTTTTGAAGAAGAGGATGGAAAAGAATTATTCCATATCTTCTATGCAACACGTGAGGAGTCTTCAGAATTTCTTCAGTCTCTTAATTTAGATATACTTTCTTCCGACACCTCAAAAGCATCCAATATCGACCATTATCATATATTGGAAGCATTCAAGACAATCGATAGATGGATTAAAACTTCAGGTAAGGAGATTAATGCTCGATATAAATTAGGAAAGGGCTTAGAAGCCGTCCGTACGCCTATTTTTGATCTTCTTAACGGCATGCGTGATACAAAAACCGGATCTGTTCAAGTGCTGTGGTATGAATTAGCGGAAAATGAGGGAAACAGCATCCGTGAGTTCCAAAAAATCAATACAGGTAAACTCAAACTAACTGATGCAGAACTTGTGAAAGGTCTTTTTCTACAATCTAAAAATTTCAATCAGGGTGCGAAGTTCATCGATCAAAACCTTTTGGCATCAGAGTGGGAAATGATTGAAAACACCTTACATTCAAATAGCTTTTGGTATTTTCTTCAGAAAAAAGGAGTGGATATGGCTAACAGAATTGACTTGATCTTCACGTTAATATATAAACGCCACAGACTTAGTAATATTCCAGAAGAAAAACGTGATGAAGCACTTACAAGCATTGATAAGGAAATCCAAGACCCACGCAAGAGCGTTATTTTCCGCTTTTTTTATGATATGTTTGAAGGGCTTCAAGGAAACGAACTTCAAAAAAAGGTAGCTGATATATGGGATGAAGTTATGACTACTTTCCGACGCCTTGATGATTGGTTCTGGACCCCAAGAATCTATAACTATATCGGATTATTAAGTCAGTGTGGTGAGGATCTTGTCAACCATTTAATTTATTATGATAATAAATTAGAAGATTCCTCCCAGGAAGAATTTATCACATACCTCAAGGACCGTGTCAAATTTCAATTACGATCTGTGCATAAAGGCGAAGATGGAATAATCAACCTGAAATATAAGCAGCGCAATTTAGTTTATAAAACCCTGCTTACCCTGAATGTACATCTTGTAAATATGCAAAATACTAAGTTTAACTCTGTATCTGAGGTATATAAATTTCCATTTGATGTACTGAATGAACAAGATTGGGATATTGAACATATAGATTCATTCAGTACAAATAAACTCAAAAGAGATGATGATAAGAGAGAATGGATTAATACAGCCCTAAATGACTTAGGTGCTAACATTCCTGATGAGGAAAGACGTAAGGTTGATGAGTTTGTTGAGAATACAAACTTTGACGAAGCTATCTCCCTAATAAAAAAACTGGCAAATGAAGAAGAGGAAGATGATGAAGTGAAAAACAGTATTTGTAATCTCACACTTTTGGACTCACAGACCAACCGAAGTTACGGCAATAGTCTGTTCTGCACCAAACGCCGAATAATTATTGATCGGTTGATGAAAGGAGTCTTTATTCCTATAGGCACCCAATATGTATTTTCAAAACTGTATGATCCGAGTGGAACTAACCGATCTGCATGGAGAGAAGAAGATATGATTAATTATGGCACTCATATAACAGAATTGCTTGAAGAGTATTTAACATCAGAAGATTAAAACATTATGGAAAAAGATAATAACATTACATATTCCTTACTTTCACTACTTAACGGAAATGTTGATCTTGACGCTAAAACACAAGTTCCGCTGTCGGCACTTGTTATACCTCGTATTCAACGTCCTTATGCACAAGGTCGCACTGACGATCATTCCACATACGTTCGCCAGACCTTTTTGAATGAGCTATTTGAATGCCTCATCGAAAAAAAAGAATGTGACTTGAACTTCATATATGGAATAGTTGCCAGTAAAGGTACCGATTATGTCCTCGAACTTCTTGATGGCCAACAGCGTCTCACGACCCTTTTCCTTTTGTATTGGTATATAACCTGTGCTGAACTACAGGATTCTACAGAAGAGTCTGATCGTGTTAGAAATTTACTACGTAAATTTGTGTACGAAACCCGTACTACGGCAACTCTTTTCTGTCACAAATTAGCAAATTTTAGCTTCTCCTATAAAAATGGACAGAAACCTTCTGAATGTCTTAGGAATGTGAAATGGTATTTTAAATCATTCGATCGCGACAGTACAGTCTGCGCTATGTTAAATACACTCGATGACATTCATAATAGATACATTAAAGCGGAACGTCATGACTTGTTTGATTCATTAGAACACATAAGATTCTATGTCAAATCCTTAGGAGTCTTCAATCTTTCTGAGGAACTTTACATAAAGATGAACGCAAGAGGACTCCAACTTTCACCATTTGAAAATTTCAAGGCAGACCTCATAAATTTCATTGCGAATTCCGACTATCCCGCTTTTAAACAAAAGGTCACTCTGTTCAAAAAAGGCATAGATGAATTGGTGACATTCGACTTTAATTTCTCTGTTAAACTTGATGCCAAATGGGTAGATTTATTTTGGAAAAAAGAATCAGAAGAATTTGATGACTCGATGATGAGTTTTTTCACTCGATTCTTTAGTTGCAGATTTATTGTGGATTCTGCCTCTGATATTTCAGACAAAGACATGCGGTCAGATAAGACCATCGCTGCGTTATACACGAATTCAGAAGCAAATATCGGAACAAAACAATATCTTGGATTCAAAATCTTTGAAGATATTCTCTCAAAAAATCCGGAAAACATTCTTCTTCTGGATAAGGTACTCGATATATTGTATGATTACGACTTGACCGATAAACACATCTATAAAAGGATGCTGCCTGTATGGGAAAAAACAAATCCGGAAATGGGTGATGACTTTTACTGTAATGCCGCCACTAAGAATACGCATGTTAAGATGATCGCTCTCGGGGCAACCATTGCCTTTATTGAACATATACCAAATTTTAATCCGGAAGATTATAATAAATGGATGAGAGTAGTATGGAACATTATTGAAAACACAAATATTGACGGTTTGCAACCAATGGCATCGTTAATACGTAAGTTTGACGCAATGGCCACTTGGATTGGTCAATGTCTAAAAGATAAGACTGCCACATTCTACTCTGCATTATCTATTTATAGCAAAGCTGATTCTACCGAAAAAGAGAACCGAGCAATTGTAGAGGAGGTTGAGAAGGCAAGAAGAATAGCTGAAAATCCTGATTGGGAAGATCTTTTTATCGAGGCCGAAAATCATCCGTTTTTCAAGGGTATGGTGACGTTCTTTTACTCTCCAACGATGAATCTTGAAGACTTCAGACATGCTTATAAAAACGCTGCAATGATGTTTGATGCAAAAGGTATATCCCCAGAGTTTCGTACAAATCACATCTTGATACGCGCTATTGTAAGTTGTCTATATACTTGGAATGAAATCAATCAACAATATATAACGGAACGAGCTGAGACAAATAAATATTTAAAGAATCTTTTAGCATCCAACGAAAGGGTGCGACAGGTTATAGTATCGGCTGCCTCCGCCACAGATTTAGAAGGAATAAAACTCAGTCTTCAGGCGTCTATTGATAATGCTCCAGCCCCTAAAGTATGGCCAGCAGCCACACACGACCAAGAATGGGGATTTCACTATGCTATTGAAACTCTCCGTAACAAATCCAAAATTTATGATTGGATGGCTGAAAATGAAGAAAGAAATAAAAAGGTTTTCAGAGTGTATTGGTATAATGGCCATATCATGCTTGCGCAGCCAAGACAGCAATATGCTAAGATCGCTCTTGATACTGAAAGAGCACAAATAGCAGCACAATTAGTAAAGGAGTTTAATTTCCAGTACAACGATGAAAACCAAAAATCCATGTTTCAAGCTATCGGAGATGTTTTCGGTAACGACATCCGGCTCCTAAAAGAATACAATAAATACATCCTATGGATTGGATTCTTGGGCGATCACAAGCTTATAGTAGAAGTTACGGCACCATCTAAATCACAAGCTCAAAAGTTAGCACAGAAATATGAAGATGTCCAGATACTTGAAGATAATCCACGAACTATTGTATTCCCGGAGTTAGAACACTGGAAATATAAACGAGACTATGCCAAGTTAACTGATTATCTCCGCAAGATAGATATTGAGACAACATTACAGAACCTTTCGTAAGAATGTATACACTTATTTACACTGGATAGTAAAGATATTATCCAAATACCAATGAGGCTGTTGCAAAACTCGATGACATAATATTTGTAAGGACATATAGGTGATATGTTGAATTGAGAATCAATTACTTATACCAACATACCAAAGGCATGTCCCTACAAAGAGGGTATTTTGCAACAGCCTCTAATAATCTCTTAATCAATCTATTCGATTTTATACCTGAAATCGACCGGTTAGAAGTTCACGTTTCAAAAAATCATAATTGTATGCAGGACTTTCTATGTACATTCCAGTTTTAGGTTCAGATACCTTTTCAAATGTCTCAGAATTATACCAGGTAGAGATAGCTTCACTTAGAGAAAGTCCATTATCTCTTATAAGCCATCCTATTATATCAGTAGATATAGCCTCAAGAAGAAATTGAAAATTCTTTTCTTTAGTCATAATACACGATTCAAATAACTTATAGCTTTAACATTATGAAAAAATATTGTATGCTTAACTCTTTATATTCCAAGCGTCTCACCAATTCTAATATTGAAATGTAGCCATCCTGGAAAAATTACATTAGATCCGTGATAAAGTTTCATCCTATTCCTCCTCCGTTACGTTTACATATAGCGGTTATATCCTCCACCCAGTCATTTACTGACAAGGTATGTTCGGCAGCATAACAATTTTCAAGAAACTCTATTCCTTTGAATCGTAAAAGGTAGTTTGATGCTTCTTTTACTGTAAGGAAGTTCCTTTTGGCAAATTCATTGATAGCAGTGACTATATACTCAATTACCTCCTTCCCCTGAGATACTTTGGGAGTAAGAGTAACAGAGACATTGGCGTCAAGCGCCTTAGCCATACGATTGATAGTATCAAATGTCAGCCCCTTCCCGCTTTCGATTTTGGAAATAGTTGCACGCCCTACTCCTATTCTGGCCCCAACCTCACTCTGTGTCAGACCAAGTTCAACTCTTCTCTGACTGAAAAGCTTACCAATTTTATCAAGTTTATCCTTCATACATTTCTTTTTTACAAAGTTATAATATGTTTCCCATATACGAAACAATCTAGTTAAAATTTGATTAAGGCCTCAAAAATCATCAATATTATACAGAGTTACTATGTACAGGTCAAAAAACTACCGAGATATCAAAGTGATAATCGTTTATATTACCTCGGCTTCTTTTAATGCCTTTAAGACTCTTTCGTATTCTTCCGGCGTAATATCTACCTTCGGCCAGGCTTTCTTGTTAGAAGGTACAGCTTCTCTATATGCGTCTCGTATCATCTGATGAGTAACAATGTTTTCGGCCGGGATTTTGTATTGCTTGATTATAGGTTTAAGATATTCTATGGCACTCTCTATCTGTGCTTCGGTCAAGGGGGCCTCCAGAGTATTGCCATGAAACTCGATTCCGATAGTAAACTCGTTGGCTTTAAAACGGTTGCCTAATTTTGAATATCCGGCGTGCCACGTAATATCTGTCGGCTCAGCTAAAACATATCTTGTGCCGTCTTTGTCAATTACCACATGACAACTTACTTTGTGACCCGGACGACACATAACGTTAGCCACATCTTCCGCGCTACCGGCAGCTGCTGTATGATGAAGTACAACGCCTTTTACTTCGTTACCATTAAAATACAGATTCTCTGTATATTGTTCCCTAACCCAGTATTTACCGGATTTATACCATCTCGGGTCCCCCTGACGAATCATATTCAATAACAATTCATTGCCCGAAATACCAGTAGGCTTGCGTCTATTAATATAAATACTATTAATATAAACACCTGCTATAGTTATGACAGCTATAACCGTAACCGACATCAAAATCCACACCCATTTCTTCATATCCGTTATTTCCTTTTATAAAACAGTTATATAATAGAGGTCAAGGCGGAGAAGCTTCTCCGACTATTCTACAAAGTTACACAATTCACAACATACTTCCTAATCCTGTACGGTCAGCAATTATTGAGAGTATCAGGAGCAGATACGAACCATAACGTCAGAAAAGATGTTTTATAATAAAATCAAGACAGAAGAAAAGGCGCGTAAAATAATTATCCTCAATTAAAAAGTAAATGCTATGAAAAAGTTTTTAAAATTTTTGCCGATACTGTTAGGCGGTATTTTGGCAATATCACTGTGGAGCTGTAGCGATGATAAGGACGAGCCGCTATCATATAATGAATTGCCGGCAGCAGCAAAGACATTCCTGACTACATATTATCCTTCGGTAAATACGGTCAGCGTAACTAAGGACAAGGACGAGTATGACGTAGTTCTTGCTAACGGTCACAAAGTAGATTTCAATAAGCAGGGAGAATGGCAAGATGTAGATGCCCCTATGGGACAGACAATTCCTACAGGCTTTTATCCTGAAGCTATAGATGATTATGTAGCCAACATGGCTGACAATGCTGGTATTAATGAAATCTCGAAGGAGCATAACGGGTATGAAGTCGAGACTCTTACCGGACAGGAGTTATATTTCAGTCCTGACGGCAGCTTTTTAGGTTATGACAAATAAACGACAAACAGACGATAAAAATAAAAGGGAGACCCGAGAGGATTTCCCTTTCATTTTTTCCGGATACAGATAATCATTTACGTTTACCAAGCAGAAAGCGCAAAGGACGGTCAACACGTCCTGCCCATGCATCTTCATTATGAGGAGCTCCTTCGTCTACATAACTGTCAAGATTGACAGGAGAAACGTATCCCTTATCTTGTGCTATTGAGAGTGCCTTTTCTTCCCAAGGGCCGTAATAGGCATCAATTGTAGTTGTGCCGTGGTCAAAATACAGCCGGTGAGTAGAAGCATCAGGCAGCGAAGTTTCGACAAAACGCATCATAGCATTGCCGAAACTATCACCGGCATCAAGCGAACCATACCAATGAGTCGAAAGACAGCCGGCGCCCCCGAACGTCTCAGGATAAAGACATATCAGATACAACGACATCAGTCCACCCATACTTGAACCCATAACCATCGTATTATCACGGTCGGCACGCGTCGGATAGATATAATCTATGACAGGTTTAAGCGTATTGACAACAAAAGAAGCGTAATTATCGCCTTCCACCGGCTGTCCCTTCAGACGTACCTCAGCCATAAGTTCGTCAAGTCCCGCAGCCGATACTGCCTGCTGAGGCATGAGCTGTGACACGCGGGTAGCGGCGTCACTATGAATACCGACTATTATGGGCGGTGTTATTTCGCCTTCCTTTATGAGACGGCATGTAGTAGCGTCCATCTCCCAGGACTGACCGTTCCAGGTAGTCGAAGCGTCAAACAGATTCTGTCCGTCGTGCATATATATTACCGGATAACGACGAGCGCTACCGGCATCATAATTTTCAGGTAACCAGACATCGACCGTGACAGTATCACGCAACTGAGGTGAATACATACGCAGCCTTTCAATAGCGCCGCAATCAGGGT
>CAMWKC010000064.1 GCA_947174735.1 uncultured Porphyromonadaceae bacterium | reverse complement strand
TGGTTGTATATATTACCACAAACCATTAACTTTATGCCTTGGTCTCTCAAATGGGCTGTAATGATTTATGACGATACCGAAATATCCGGTCGGAATACAGACTTTTTCCGAAATCATCGAAGGTGGCTACACTTATGTCGATAAGACAGAATACGTAGCGCGTCTTACACTGCAGGGTAAGTATTATTTTCTTTCCCGTCCTCGGCGCTTCGGAAAAAGTCTGTTACTTTCCACTTTACGTGCTTATTTTGAGGGTAGTGCTGGTTCAGAGGCACAGACGGAACACCACACCAACAACGGACGTACTGATCTCGAAATCATTACATCTGCCTATATCTATATTTTTGAATTTAAATACAATAAAAGTGCTGAAGAAGCTATAGCTCAGATACATAGCCGTGATTATGCAGGACGTTATGCACTAAATAAACGTCAGCTTTATCTTATCGGCGCAAATTTCAGTGACTCAGCACGTGGTCTCGATAGCTGGATTATAGAAAAACTATATTATTATAAAATAATTGTCGTTGTTTGATAGGGGTGTCATACTTTGAAAATGGTTTATTGTAGTTCTTTTATGAGCCATTCTTCGATACAGCGGGTTTTAGATGAGAATGTCGCACCGATAAGGAAGATTTTACGGGAATCAGCATGGTACTTCCTTGCATACTGTTTGCGTTCAATCTGCTCCAGAGCTTCCTGTGCCGAGTAGTCATACTTCAGTTCGATAATGTATATATACTCATCAGTGGTGAGCTCAATGTCGATGCGGCCGTTAGATGTATGGGACTCTACCTTTGCATTCAGACCGATAAGGTCCATCAAGAGGAAAAATGCGTTGTGGAAGTTGTTTTCATTATCAATCCTCAGAGAGTAATCAATACCGGCAAAATATGCTTGTAAAGCCTTCATCGCCTCTTCCGGCTCTCCAAACGCAAAGCCTACCACAATCTTGTCAGTTACCTCATTTGAGAACACAGATTTATACTTTAGATAGGCAGGAATCAGCACCTTAACCAACGCTTCCTTTGCCTCACGGTTAGGTATTCCGAGGTGAAACCTATTGAGCTTTGCATTATAACCTTTTATGGTGAGATAACCCGTCTGATAAAGGAGGGCACGTGGATTAGGGTCAAGAAGATCGAGACCCTTCAGATCAGATGATGAACAATAGCTGTCAAAGGTCTTCTCGAGGTCAGCATTTACTCTCTTCAGAGCCTCTATGGTAATGGTGGGTACTCCGGTTTCGTTCCAGTAGTTATCTATCTTGGAAGTGTCCATAGCGTTTAGGAGTGACCAAGGATTATATATGTCACTTCCTCTTTCGGCAAAGCGGTATCCATCATAATTCTCCTTAAGCAGATTAAGTGCTATATCGAATGTGGTTTCCATGTATTGTGCCAGTTTTTTGATTCCGGACTTAAGATTATCAAGCATCTCCTTTTCAGTAATTCCGCAGATGTCGGCAAATTCGTTAGAGAAAGTAATGTCGGCAATATTATTTAGGTCAGAGAAAACACTCAGCTTGCTGAACCGGCTGACTCCGGTGAGGAACACGAGTCTTATATGCTCCGCACTACTCTTGAAATTGGAATATATTGAAGCGAGCTGATTTTGGTAATACTCAAAATTTTCCTTCTTGTTGAGGTTTCCGACCAGCGGTTTGTCATACTCATCAACAAGAATGACTACTTGTCTACCGGTCTTTCTGTGAGCGGATTCAATGATATTAGAGAGTCTTGAGGAAAGATCGTTTGCTATCACTGCAACTTCATATTTGGATTCCCACTTACTGAATAAATTGTCAAGTATGCTGTTCAATTTTTCCGCCTCTGCATATCTCTCCCTGTTAAGATCAAGGTATAACACCGGATATTGTTTCCAGTCCCAATCAACAGAATCAATGTAAAGTCCTTTAAACAGATTTCTTTCTCCTTCAAAGAAGTAACGGAGCATGGAGAGAAAGAGGCTTTTCCCAAAGCGGCGTGGCCGAGCAAGGAAATAATACTGGCTCCCTGATGAAATTATTTTTTTAATATACTCAGTCTTATCAATATACACACAATGAGCCAATCGCAAAGATTTAAAATCCTGCTGTCCGATTGCATATTTAGGCACGATACCCATAATTTTCTTATATAAGAAATATCTATAATGATTCCCAAGCAAAGTTAACGAAAAAACTCAGATTTCCAAAACTCCTAAGATTGGTCCGGTGTCTTTTATCTCCCTACCTATCTCTATTTATCGAATGTATTGATGATACTGGTTAAGTCAGACAATAATGAATATACCTAACAAAGATTTTAAGCATGCTCAATTGACGGATTCATACATTAGGTCGGGGACTTCATACATCGTACACTTTATTTATTGGTGATGCTTCGTACTTGGTTTACCTTTGCACCGTCTGAGGTATATTCTAAGTACTATGTTTATGAAGAAACTAATAAAGAAGAAGAAATTTCGTTCGGCGATGTATGTGGCGGCCGGAGTGATTGTGTTCGGATTTCTGATGGCGCTTTTGCCTTTCCGTAATCCGGTAGTGGGAGCTACAGTATCTGACTATCACCCTCAGTCATTCTGGTATTATCCGTGGGGAACTTCAGTTACTCATAAGGGAGTGGACATCTTCGCTAAGAAGGGGACTCCGGTGCAGAGTGCATATCCTGTCGAACTGGTACTTTTTGCCGATAATATGCCGGGAAAAGGCGGTAATTGCGTAGTGACTCTGGCTCCGGGCTGGCGTTTGCATTATTATGCTCATTTAGATGAGGTGACGACTCATCTGTTTGCATTGGGTGGGAGAATAGGAACAGTCGGCAATACAGGAAATGCTGCCAATACTCCGTCGCATCTGCATTTCGGCAGCGCGACAATTTATCCTCGTCCGTGGGCTATCGACAGTAGTCCGCACGGATTCTTTAAGTGTTTTTACACTAATCCGATTCCTCAACTTAATAAAGCCTCTAATTAACTGTCAACCAAAATTAATAGTAATGAAAGTAGTCCTGATACAGCCTAAGATGAGAATGCGTCCTATGGATACAACTCTTAAAACCCGTATGGCTCCTTCACTGGGTCTTCTGACTGTGGCAAATGTCATAAGGGAAGGAAATGAGATTAAACTTCTCAATGAAAATGTCGAGACTTGCGATTTTAACAGTCTGGAGGCGGATATTGTTGGCATAACTGTGACGGTTGACACCTTGCCGCGAGCTGCCGAGATAGCCGGGATTCTGCGTAACAGAGGTATACCTGTTGTGGCCGGTGGTATTCAGATTACTTCCGATCCGGAAAGTGCTAAAGGTAAGTTTGATGTACTGTGTATCGGCTTTGCTGAAAAGACATGGCCCGCTATTATGGCAGATTTGAAGAACGGAGAACTTAAATCCCGTTATTCGTGTACCCGTCTTCTTCCCCACGAGATGATGGGACCTTCCTACGATATGATTGACACAGGAAAATATCTGTTTGTAAACGTGATTTCCGCCAGTCGCGGATGTCCCTTTAAGTGTGAATTTTGTTACAACAGCTGTGCCAATATTCGTAATTCATACGTTAACCGTCCGATAGAAGAGGTGATAAGAGAGATACAGTTTCTCGGTAAGCGTCATGTTATGTTTATTGACGATAACTTCATCGGAAATCCGGTGTGGACACGTGATTTCCTAAAAGCTATCCGGCCCATGAAATTGAAATGGCAAGCGGCTGTGTCGGCAAATGTAGCTGATATTCCGGGACTTTTAGATGAGATGAAAGAGGCTGGCTGTAAAGGTCTTTTTATCGGGTTTGAGACTCTGAGTGAAGCAGCTCTGAAGGGTGTCAGTAAGAATCAGAATTCTGTGAAGCGCTACGAACGACTCGTTGCGGGGATACATAAGCGCGGTATTATGATTAATGCCAGTTTCGTATTCGGTCTTGATGGTGATACTCCCGATACCTTCAGACATACTCTTGACTGGATTGTAAAAAACAGGATTGAAACCGTGACTTCACATATCCTTACTCCATATCCAGGTACACAACAACACAAAGATATGATTGAAGCCGGTCGGATTGTAAATTTCAATCAAAGAGATTATACTACTTCTGAAGTAGTGTATACACCTCTGTCAATGACTGCGGAAGAACTGAAGGCCGGTTATCTAAAATTATATAAAGATATCTACAGTTGGAAGAACATTCTGCGACGTATGCCTGCTCATCAAAAGGTGGGGTATCTGCTTTTTAATATCTTCTATCGTAAATACGGGCACATTACCGAAAAGGTATGCTCTGCTATAGGTTACAGCCGTGTCGGTAGAATATGTGAAAATCTTGCATGTCATTTTACCCGAAGAAAATCCTGTCTTAACTCTGTTACTGTATTTTCGGCTCCTCTGTCTACAGATAAGTGTACTACAGTTGGGTGAATTGAACTATGAGAGTGAAATTTGTTATCATTAATGGTAAGATATGATACCGAAAAATCTTATAAAACTAACCCGTAGTTTGTCACTTAAAAATACAGGTAATCTGATAACTACAGCAATTAGTTTAGGAAACTATATTCCGGTAATATTAAGTGCAAATGCTGCCATAAGAAATATGCACTCTAAGCCGGATTTAGCCTGGAATTCTGAAGATAATCCTCCATTTGACAATCCGGAGGAAAAAATGGAACTTCTTAATCGAGTAGAATGGCTTTGTAAGCAGGTCATCGGAGATCCGCAGTCGTTGATTGATAAGATGCCCCAGGCAATCGGTAGGGAATATCAGGGACAATGGGCTTATTACGCAGTCTCAATGACGGTTGCGGCTCTCTCCAATATTTCTTATATTTATCCTGAATATAGGAAGCTCAATCTTTCCAGAATGTCTGAACTCATTGATATGGCTATGACTCCGACTATTAAACTGTATGATACGATGAAATGGAAGGAGGACCCTATTGATTCATTGGGTGGCAATAAAAGTCACATGACTTATTTGAGTATCCTCGCGTGGATGATAGGACATTATAAGCTTACCGGAGGTGACGAACGTTACGATACACTTTATCATAGCCTTTGTAAGACATTATATCGTCGTATGTTGAAAAGAGAGGATATGAATCTTCCTTCATTCCCCAACGGTATAGTTTTTCTTCCGGATATGATGTTTACGCCGCTTGCCTTGAAGATATATTCAGATTTGTACAATGGAGAGTACATTGAAGTTGTCAGAAAGTGGTCTGAACTTACACGGGTTAACTGGATTGACAGTCGTACAGGACTGCTGATTTCACGTTATTATAAATCAGGACAGCGTAAGGCTCCTTGCGGTTCTTATGCCGCACTCAACTGTTCATGTCTTGTTTCATTCGCAGAGGATTTCGGTACCGAACAATATATACGTACAAAAGAAGTGTTCGGTCGTGTAGATTCCACAGGTAAATATGGTGCTATACTTGAATATCTTAACAAGTCACCACGGATTGCATTTAATGTAGATGTCGGAATAATTATTAATGGTATGAGTCCGACAGGTACATCATTTATCCTTGGTGCCGCGACATATCTTGGTGATTGGAAATTCCGTCGTCAGTTACTCAATACTGCGGATAAAGCCGGTGGTACAGTTAATAAGAAGGGAGAATGTCATTACAGACTTGCTGAAGTTATGCTTACAGGTGAAGCTATTACTCTTGCTATGCGTACTAATGTAAAACGTAAATATTAAATTAATATAAATCAATATTATAAATATCTAATGTAACAGAAAAACTTAGAAAAAAGCTATAAATTTTGTGTCCATAGGGTTGAGTTTCTGAGAAGTTGTGTGTCTTATGGGTGTACGACAAACAATGAACGTACGCTTATAAGACACACTATAGACCATGAAACTTATTTTTACCATTATCCTTATGGCTGTAGCTTTTGTTACAGCTGAAGGTCGGAAATATTCTTATAACTTCAGTAACATACCTGTCTCCGAGGCTCTGGTGCGTATAGGCAAAGATCATCCCAATCTAAACTTAGCTTTCATATATAAGGAACTTGACCATTACAGAACTTCGGAACGTATTTATACAGATGACGATTATGAAGCTTTGCGGCAGACTGTAGGACTAAATCCTGTGTCTGTTGTAAAGAAAGAGGGCATATTTTATATTGAGGCTCTTCAGCATGGTAAATTCTGTTATACAGGTCAGGCTATAGGTACTGACCATGAGCCTGTATCGGCTGCTACAGTCATGTTGCTTGCTCCTAAAGATTCGACTGTGATTACTTACGGTATAACAGATGATGCGGGATATTTCTCTATTCCCTGCGACCGACAGGGAGTGATAGCCAAACTTACCTGTTTAGGCTACAGACCTACTTTCAGAAAATGTGATAATTTTTCGGTAGGTACAATTGTCATGGCTGAACTGCCTGTGAAACTCAAGAATGTCAATGTCGAAGCTGATGCAGCTGCTTTATATTCTGATAAAAGTGTTTATCGACCTAACCAGCGGCAGAAGAATGCTTCACAAACGGCTACTGATTTACTCGGGCGTATGGCTATCCCTCAGTTGAATGTACGTCTCGGTTCAGCAGATATATCGACAGCCGGAGGACAGCCTGTGGCTATGTATATAGATTATGTGCCTGCCACAGCAGACGAGCTCAGAATGATGAAGATGTCCGATGTCAGAAGTGTGGAGTATCTTACATATCCTTCGGACCCCAGATTTCAAGGTAATAAATATGTCATTAATTTCCGTATGGTGAAATACGAATACGGAGGTTATGTAAAAGCACTTGCTACAGAGAATTTTATTGCAAACTCAGGACTGCTGCAAGCCAATACACGTCTCGTTAATAAGCGTATGACTTATGATGTGATGGGATACGGGTATTATATGAACAATAATCATTTTGGTACTGACCGTACCGAAACCTTCCGTCTTCCTCAGCCTAACGGTAATCTTCTGAGTTTTCAGAGAAATTCATCTGCTGTTGCTTCGGAATTTCGCAAACGGAATTTTGAGACCAGTCTACGAGCCTTATACGGTAGTGATAGAATAACCGCCAACAGTCAGATTTCATTCGGTCTGGACAATACACCGCATAATGACAGCCGGGGAATTGTAAGTTACTCACAGGACCTATTTGAGAAGAGCAGTTATGCTTCGTCATCTTGTACTAATGCGAAATATTTGAATTATAACGGTTACTATTATTTTACGTTATCTCCCCGTAATTCGCTGACTACTTCAGCCGGTTATCTTTTTTCACATACTGACCAAAAGTCAGAATATACAGAATCAGATTTTAATCCTATTGTAAACGGAGCTGATGACGATACACATAGAGGTACTCTGCAGTTAGATTATAATCACAGATTTACTGACCGACATTCGTTCAGAGCTTTTGTTAGAGGTTTGTACGAGCATAATCATACAGACTATAGCGGTTCGGTCAATGCTATAGATGTTTCTGTAACAAAGTTCGGTCAACTCGGTGCTTCGTATAGTTTTACCAATTCAAGCTTTTCAGGATATTTCGGTATCGGTTGGAATTGGCTTATGACAAAACTTAACGAAAACAAAGCTGATTCAGATTATCCTTATCTTGATGTTTCCCTTAGTTATGTACCAAATCGTAAAAATTCTTTCAACGGAGTATTTCATTACTCGGTGTGGCCTCCGTCTGCTAACTATAAAAGTGAGAATGTCATCCGGATTTCACCTTTCTTATGGCATACAGGTAATCCGTTACTCAAGTCGCATCGCAGCTACGATATAGGAGTGAATTATACCTTTATACCTTCCGGTAAATTCAGTATGACTCTTTTTGCTAATACCTGGCTTGTGGGTAATCGTGCGGCATTTGTATATACTTCTTCTTCTGACGGTATTATCAGAACTATCCAGCAACCGATAGGTCAATTCGGTCATTACAATTATGGCGTCAACGCCTCAATAACACAGTTTGAAGGCCGCTTGCAGCTATACGCACAGTTGGCACAGCTCTATGTTTATAACGGTCAGCCCTATAATATCGACCGTAGCTGTATAAACTATTATGTACAGACTCTTTACTATGCAGGACAATTTAATTTTGCGATTGTGTATGACTCGCCTAAAGCTACTGAAAATTACGATTCTATGTCAGGTATATGGAGTAAGATCAAAGGAAACTTTATCTTACAGGCCAGCTGGAGTAACCAGAGATGGAATATACGCCTGACGGCACAGAATCTTCAACGCTGGAGCTGGTGTGCATCGTATGATACAATGCGTAGCGAATATTATTCTACCGATACCCGTATCAGTAACGCCTCACATCATGCCCTTATACAGCTTTCAGCAACATATACTTTCGGCTTTGGCAAAAAAGTCAGTCAGGATAACGATATATCACGCCAGTCCGGTGCATCTTCCGGTATTCTGAAATAAACTTGCTGATAGGTTATATTAATAAAAAGATAAGTATAAGTTTAAAGAACTAAATAAGATTAAGTTGTTTTGCACGGCGACACGCCTCAGTTGAATTATGTGCCTGCAATTTGGCAAGAATTTCCTGCCGGTGGCGGCTTACAGTGTGTTTACTGATACAGAGTTCTGTAGCTATGTTCTGGCTTGTCAGTCCATGCTCTATTAGAGCCAGTACCTGCTTCTCACGCTTGCTGAGTATATGATTATCAGCTGCTCCTGACAATTCTTCCCATTTGCCGGAGACTGAATTTATAACTATACTTTTAGCCGGCAGATTAAATACAGCCGGCCCATAGAGGCATAAACCGTAGCGTACAATATCTGCCGAGTCATCATAGATATAATATAATCTGTGCAGCACATCTATAGGATTGCCATTTCTATCTCTGAACTGTAAAACAGTGGTCAGATAGTAGTTACTACGTTTGCGACGTGGAATCTGACGTAGAAAATTGTAAAAACGCAATTCCGCTACATATTTTTCGTCACGTTCTCTGTCTGTAATCCTGCTTATAATCTCTTTTTCCCAGATTGAGTTCTCACAGGTGTAGTCTGTCAGACCTAACACTTCGGCAAAAGCACCATTGAATATCCTGCTTGTACCCGATTTCAGATCACTGACTACCACAACGCAATTTTCGATAGCAGCAATACCCTCGGCATATCTGTACACCGAATGTGTATCTTTTCTGTCCTCAGAAAAAGGCTGTTTACGTAATAGAGTGTCTATTTCTTTCTGATAACTCATATCTGAAAATTGGTTATTTGTAATTATTGCGGCTTAGACAGTAAGCTGCTAACTTTGCAAAGTTAATAAATCCGACTGTTTATCTGATGATAGCGGAGGAGGAAAAGAGCTTCAGGTTATTATTTATGTTAAAGATTACTACAGATATGAGAAAAGAACTTATTACAATGCTACTCGGCATGGTAGCCATACTGAACGTTAGTGCACAGACACTGGAAAAGATGAACTGGTTTAATGAGCCTGCCGACTGGTCAATTTCAGACGGTAAACTCACAATGTCTGTCACTCCCAAAAGTGATTACTGGCGTATATCACACTATGGTTTCACGGTAGATGACGCTCCGTTCTATTATGCCGAATACGGCGGAGAGTTCGAAGCTAAACTTAAGGTAGCAGGTGACTATAAGGTACGCTTTGACCAAGCCGGTATGATGATACGTATCGACCATGAGAATTATATCAAAACAGGTATTGAATTTGTTGACGGCAAATACAATCTAAGCACCGTTGTCACCCACCATACTTCCGACTGGAGTGTGATAGCCCTTGACCGACCCGTTAAAGAACTTTGGATTAAAGCGGTCCGTCGGCTCGACGCTATAGAGATATTCTATTCATTCGATGATAAAGAATACACTCTGATGCGCAACGCTTGGATGGAAGCCAACTGCCCTGTCAAAATCGGTATGATGGCTGCCTGTCCCGACGGTGATGGCTTCAACGTCACCTTCTCCGACTTCACCGTTCGCCATCTTCCCGACAAAGTACGCACCGACT
>CAMWKC010000063.1 GCA_947174735.1 uncultured Porphyromonadaceae bacterium | reverse complement strand
TTTATAATTAGCTAATTAGTAGATAAATAGAAAAAATAATAAAGAGTAGTTAAAATAATAGATTTTGTATCTTTTAGATATAATAAATATTATGTTAATAAAAGCCACTACAATATATAATATTTGGAATAGATTGTTTATTTTCTTATTTTTGCGGTAAATATCAAACTTATTTATAATAATGTATAGTTCTATATGCTTTCTTCGTTATCATCCACCTCTAAGTTACATTCAGTAATAGCTATTACTGGGGCAACCGGAACCATGGGTAAAGCAACAGTAGAAGCATTGTTATGTGAAAAAGATAACACTACTTGCCTAAGACTTTTAGTACGTCCGTCCAAAAAGAATCGTAGACTAGTAAAAAAATGGTTAAGCTATTCTAATGTTAAGGTAGTATGGGGTGATCTACTTAATATAGATAAGGTAAAGCAATTAATAGAAAATGCTGATATAGTGCTACACATGGGAGGACTTGTATCTCCTAAGGCTGATTATGTTCCAGAACTTACATTAAAAGTTAATGTAGAAGCGGTGAAAAATCTGATAAATGCCATTACAGACATGAATCAGAGCGAAAGCACAAGATTTGTATATATAGGCTCTGTAGCTCAGTACGGACCTCGAGCCGTACCTTTACATTGGGGAGGACCCGGAGATCCGATGCTTCCAGCTATGTATGATTATTATGCTTTATCTAAGATTCTTGCAGAAAGAATAGTAGTTGAATCGAATCTTAAAAGATGGGTATCTCTACGTCAATCAGGTATTTTATCAAAAGAATTATTATATAAAGGTAATGATCCAATAACTTTTCATGTTCCTATAAATGGTGTCTTAGAATGGTCTACTGTTGAAGATTCAGCGGCCCTTATGACTGCAATTTGTAGAACTGATGTGTCAGAAGAGATATGGGGACATTTTTTCGATATAGGTAGCGGTAAATCTTTTCGTCTGACTAATTATGAATTTGAGACAATGCTGTTAAAAGCCCTTTCCTGTCCTCCTCCTGAGAAAATATTTGAAGTATCATGGTTTGCCCAGCGAAACTTTCACGGAATATGGTACTGGAGTTCTGATCACCTTAATCAGATTGTGCCATTTAGAAAAGATATAACTGCTATGGAGTATTTTAGGAATATGTCTAAAAAACTTCCTATATATTTTCGTTTAGCCAATCTCATTCCTGCCAGTATTATTAAACTGTTTATGAGATATGTGGCTTCTGATACCAAATTTGGCCCTTTGGGTTGGAAAAAGGAAAAAAATGAAGCGCAGCTAAATGCCTTTTTTATTCCAGGTCCTATTAATGAAGATTGGCCACAGACATTAATTCCTAAACCTTCTGTTGAAAATAAAAATTATCGCATATTGGATTTAGGATATGACAGACAAGCTTCTTCATCTGATTTATGTCTTAAGGATATGCAATCGCTTGCTCAAAGACGTGGCGGTATCTGTCTGTCAGAAACTATGATTACAGGAGATATGAAAACATCCCTCGTGTGGAAATGTAATTTGGGACATGTATTCTATTCTTCTCCCGCTGCTGTAGCGTTAGGTGGGCATTGGTGTCCTGAATGTTCACCATGGCCAACTTTAGAAAAGGCTTATAATGATCCTTTAGTATGGGATGTGTACATAACAACCCATCCTGATAAATAATTAGTATTGACTAACATTATTAATTAATAATAAATTCAGTATAAACACTATAATGGCTGGAAAAACTAAGACTATATATGTATGTTCCTCTTGTGGATATGATGCTCCTAAGTGGTTAGGTAAATGTCCTGGCTGCGGAGAATGGAATACTATGATAGAGGAAAAAGTTGTCATAGCTAAATCATCTGGAAGAGGGACCCCTTTAAGAACTGTAAAACCAGTACGTTTATCAGAGATAGAAATCCGAGACGAAGTACGTATCAAGATGCCTAGTGAAGAATTAAACAGAGTCTTAGGGGGCGGGCTTGTAGAAGGTTCTCTAACTTTAATTGGAGGAGAACCTGGTATTGGCAAGTCAACTCTTCTTTTACAGAATATTTTATCTATAAGAGGACGTCGGATATTATATGTATCCGGTGAGGAAAGTGCTACGCAATTAAAATTAAGAGCTGACAGACTCGGTAAAGTTGCTGATAATACATTTATACTATGTGAGACACGGCTTGAAAATATTTTTTCTCAAATAGAAAAAGTAGATCCTGAAATTTTAGTTATAGATTCTATTCAGACTATAGCTACAGAGAATATTGAGAGTGCCTCAGGCAGCGTTGCCCAGGTAAGGGAATGTGCAGCATCTTTATTAAAATATGCCAAGGAATCCGGAGTACCAGTAATTTTGGTGGGCCATATAAATAAAGAGGGTGCTATAGCAGGTCCTAAAGTACTCGAACATATTGTAGATACCGTGTTACAATTTGAAGGAGATAGACAGTGTCTATATAGAATATTACGTTCTATTAAGAATAGATTTGGGTCGACATCAGAGATAGGCATATATGAGATGGTACAGAAAGGTCTTAAGGAGGTTAAAAACCCTTCAGAGATGCTAATGTCACAAAAACGTGATCAAGAAATAAGTGGAGTAAGTATAGGTGTTACTGTCGAAGGAATAAGACCAATAATGGTTGAGGTACAGGCCTTAGTTTCCTCGGCAGCTTATGGTACACCACAACGATCCGTAACGGGTTTTGATCCAAGACGTTTGAATATGCTGCTTGCAGTGCTTGAGAAAAGAGCTCGTTTCAAATTAGGTCAAAAAGATGTTTTTCTTAATATTGCAGGTGGTCTAAAGGTAGCAGATCCTGCTTTAGATCTTTCTGTAGTGGCTGCTATAATGTCTTCTAATTTTGATGTAGCTATTCCTATACGCGCCGCTTTCGTAGGAGAAATAGGGCTCTCTGGTGAAGTAAGGCCTGTTACAAGAATAGAACAACGTGTTGCCGAAGCTATTAAGTTAGGATTTGATACTATCTTTATACCACGTGATAATTTAAAAGGTATAAATAAGGATGCTATATCAGGAACTAACATAATAGAAGTTGGTAAAGTAGAGGAAACCTTTAGAAAACTTTTTGAGTAAAATTAATATATAACTAATTTACGATGAAGCTAATTGTTATTTCATTTCTATTGATGGTAATAGGTAGTGTTACTTCAGGTAGAGCACAGCGTCCATCTGATAATAAGTCTTTGCTAGCTGATGCTTCTTATCCTGAAAAAGAGGCTCACCAGAAATTGTTGGATAATACTAAGGTTGTATATGCTGGAAGTGATACTGAAATGGTCTCACCGGATTCTATAAGAAGTCTGATTGATCAATTTTATGTTAATCAATTTCGTCATTTCCAAGATCCGAAGGCTCCTTACTTTATGTTTATGAGTAAAGACGCTAATATGGCTATGGGTATAGGCGGTGTTATAAGAATGCGTGGATGGGCCGATTGGAATGGTTCAGTACCGGCTAATGGCTTTGCTCCTTATCTTATACCAGTTATAAAGGATCAAACCAATATGAAACGTTTAGGTGCAACTCCGTCTGGGTGTGCTGTATTTCTTACTATATTAGGAAGAAAAAGTATCTTTGGTGAGTATATCGGTTATTTAGAAGCTAATTTTAATGGTTATAAAGGTACAGGATTTCAGCTTAAGAAGGCTTATTTTATGGCTGGCGACTGGACTCTTGGATATGCTACCTCTACCTTTAGTGACCCGGCCGCTCAGCCTCCTACTATAGATGGCGCCGGTCCAAATGGCTATGTATCAAGGACAAATATCCTAATAAGATATATGCATACATTTAAAAGCTCCTTAACTATTGCTGGTTCCTTGGAGATGCCTTCGACTCAGATAGATGATAACGGGGAGTTTACTAAAAAATGTTCTGATTGGTTTCCAGACATTTCTGGTTTTTTACAGTACGAATGGAATAGTGGCTTAAGTCATCTGAGATTTTCAGGTCTTATACGTGTAATGTCTTATAGAGATCTTATTATGCAGTGTAACAGAGATGTTATGGGTTGGGGAGTCCAATTAACAGGAAAATTTAAAATTGGTTATCCTGTCACTATATTTACAGGTGTAGGTTATGGAAAAGGTATAGGCTCATATCTTGGAGATTTATCATGTGATAATACAGATCTTATTCCTAATCCTTCTGAAAACGGATATCTTTATGCTCCAGGCTCACTTGGTCTTACTTTTGGGGTAAAATATAATTTTACTTCTTCTATATATTCTACTTTAGCACTTGGACATTTGCGTTATTATCCAAAAACAGGTATAAACAATAGTGCTTATAAGTATGGGATGTATGGAGCTGTTAATTTATTTTGGGATATTACTCCACGCTTCCAGATAGGAGCTGAGTACCTTGCTGGTAAGCGTGTAGATATGGGAGGAATGCATGGTAACGCTAATAGAGTGGATGCCTTGTTTCAGTTTATGTTCTAAGACAGATTTCATATATTATGTTTATTGCATAAAATAAAAAGTGTTTCCTTTGTATAAGAATTATAATTGGTAATATGAGTAAAGTAGTTATCGAATATAAAAATGTAAATATAGAACGTGCTGAAAAAAACGTTCTAAGAAATGTTTCTTTCAAAATTGAAGAAGGAGAATTCTGCTATCTTGTGGGACGGGTAGGTTCTGGTAAGAGTTCACTGATGAAAACTATGTATGCAGATGTCTCGATTGCTAACGGTGTAAAGGCTCAAGTACAGGATTATGATCTTCTTGCAATAAAAAGACATCATATACCTTACTTACGTCGTAAAATTGGTATAGTATTTCAAGATTTTCAGTTGTTACAGGATCGTTCAGTAGAAGCGAATCTTAGATTTGTTCTTCAGGCGACAGGGTGGAAACGTAAAAATGAGATTGCTCTTAGAATAGATGAAGTGCTTGATTCTGTAGGTATGTCAAACAAAAATTACAAAATGCCACACGAACTTTCTGGTGGTGAACAACAGCGTATTGTGATTGCGCGAGCTTTGCTTAACAAGCCATCACTTATTTTAGCAGATGAACCTACTGGAAATTTAGATCCTCAGACTGGTGTTGTGATTGTAAAATTACTTCACGACTTAGCTGCAAAAGGACATTGTGTACTTATGGCTACACATAATCTTCAGCTTGTTGAAGACTATCCTGCAAGAATATTGAGTTGTAATGAAAAATGTCTGACAGAGAGATTTTAATAATAAAAGATACTTAATCAGACTAAAAGCTTTAAAGAAACAGAAAAAAATATGCTAAAATTTTTCAATATCTGAATATATGGCTATCTTTGCAAATGAAACAGTCTGCCGAGGAAGGGCAGTCAAAGATAACCTCATCTCTAATGCCTCACTTGTCAGCAGATTATAGCGACAACCATAACATCTATATAAGAGCTATACTAATTATGGCAGAAAACAAAGAAAAACTATTTGACATGTTTTCGCCCGTCACTACTGAAGAGTGGAAGGCGAAAATTATTGCCGATTTAAAGGGTGCCGATTTCGATAAGAAATTGGTATGGCGCACCAATGAAGGCTTTAATGTACAGCCTTTCTACCGTCGTGAAGATATTAAGGATTTAGCAACTATTGGTTCGATGCCTGGTGAATTTCCTTATGTACGCGGTACTCGTGACAATAATGACTGGCTAATACGTCAAGAAGTATTAGGTGAGAATGCAGAAGCTATGAATGAGCATGCGTGTCATATTCTTGATAGGGGTGTAGAGTCCCTTGGAATAAAGCTTGGACATGACGCGATAGCTGATGATCTGAAAACTATTCTTAAAGATATCGATCTTAATAAGGTAGAAATAAATATTCAGTGTTGTCCTGGAAAAGCTGTAGAGGTAGCAAAAGTATTGTCCGAGATTATTGAGGAAGCCGGTGCTAAGGATAATTTCCGAGGAGCTATAGATTTTGATCCGTTTAAGCGTTTGCTACGTAGAGGCCTTCCTTTCCCAAAGGATTTGACTGCTACGGCTTTAGAGATATATGAAGTTGTTAAGCCTATAAAAGGATTACGTTGCTTCGCTGTGGATAGTTATCTGCTAAATAATGCAGGAGCTTATATTACTCAAGAGCTGGGTTATGCTTTAGCCTGGGGTGTGGAATGGTTAACTCTTATGACAGAAGCTGGTTTGAGTGCCTGTGAAGTTGCTGAACGTATAAAGTTCAACATGGGTATTTCTTCCAATTACTTTATGGAGAGTGCTAAATTCCGTGCTGCCCGTATGCTTTGGGCTGAGATTGTAAAATCGTACGGTGCTGCTGAGGAATGCTGTAAGATGTGGGTTCATGCTGTTACAAGTAAGTTTAACATGACTATTTATGATGCTCATGTCAATCTGCTTCGTTCCATGACCGAAACAATGAGTGCGGCATTGGCAGGTGTCAATTCTATTGAGACTCTTCCATTCGATCTTACTTATGAAAAGCCTGATGAGTTCTCTGAACGTATAGCTCGTAATCAGCAGCACATGTTGCGTGATGAATCTCATCTTAATAAAGTTGTCGATCCTGCAGGTGGTTCTTATTATATTGAAACTTTGACTGCCTCGATTGCTAAGCGTGCATGGGAAATCTTCAATGAAGTAGAAGATGAGGGTGGTTTTGACGTTCTCCTTAAAAATGGTAAAATTCAGGCTAAAGTAAATGAAAGCGGAATTAAACGTCATGTTGATGTCGCAAGACGTAAGGAGATTCTGTTAGGTACAAATCAGTATCCTAACTTCAATGAAACCGCTTTGGGTAAAATAAAGCTTACAGAGTGTAATTGCAGTTGCTCTGAAACTACTCCTGTAGAAGGAGCTGTAGAATGGCTTAACTTTGATCGTGCTGCTAGTCAATTTGAGACTCTACGTCTTGATACCGAGAAGAGTGGAAAGCGTCCTAAAGTATTTATGCTTACTATAGGTAACCTTGCAATGCGTCTTGCCCGTGCTCAGTTCTCAGCTAATTTCTTTGGTTGTGCCGGTTATGAGATAATAGATAATATCGGCTTCAATACAATTCAAGAAGGTATAGATGCTGCTATGGAGAAAAAGGCTGATGTAGTAGTATTGTGCTCAAGTGATGATGAGTATGCACAATATGCTCCTGAAGCATTTAAAGCTCTTGACGGACGTGCGCTATTTGTAGTAGCCGGTGCACCTGCTTGTATGGAGGAACTTAAAGCTCAGGGTATCGAAGACTTTATCCACGTTCGCGTAAACGTACTTGATACATTAATTGGGTTTAACGCAAAACTACTCAGCTAATCATGAGACCGAATTTTAAAGAAATAGATATAACTAAAGTTGTGTCTCCCACAACTCACACTCCTGTGAAAGAGGGGGAGGAATGGCTCACCGCAGAGCTTATACCGGTAAAACCGGTATATACTGAAGCTGATCTTGAGGGTCTGGAACATCTTGATTATGTATCAGGTATTCCTCCTTTTTTGAGAGGTCCGTACAGTGCTATGTATCCAATGCGTCCATGGACTATACGTCAGTATGCCGGCTTCTCGACTGCCGCTGAATCAAATGCTTTCTATCGTCGTAATCTTGCTTCCGGTCAGAAGGGTTTGTCTGTAGCTTTTGATCTTCCTACTCATCGTGGTTATGATGCAGATCATGAACGAGTAGTTGGCGATGTTGGTAAAGCTGGTGTTTCAATATGTTCGCTTGAAGATATGAAAGTCTTGTTTGATGGCATACCTCTCAACAAGATGTCCGTTTCGATGACTATGAATGGTGCCGTGTTGCCTGTACTTGCATTCTATATTAATGCTGGTCTTGAACAGGGTGCTAAACTCGATGAAATGGCGGGTACCATCCAGAATGATATCCTAAAGGAATTCATGGTTCGTAATACCTATATATATCCGCCAGCCTTCTCTATGAAAATAATTGCAGATATTTTTGAGTATACATCGAAGAATATGCCTAAGTTCAATTCGATTTCTATCTCTGGATATCATATGCAGGAAGCCGGTGCTACAGCCGATATCGAGTTAGCTTATACTTTAGCTGATGGCCTTGAATATCTTCGTGCAGGCGTTAATGCTGGGATGGATATAGATTCGTTTGCTCCTCGTCTTTCATTCTTCTGGGGTATATCAATGAATTATTTCATGGAGATTGCCAAGATGCGTGCTGCACGTATGTTATGGGCCAGAATAGTGAAACAGTTTAATCCTAAGAATCCTAAATCACTGGCATTACGTACTCACTGTCAAACTTCGGGCTGGTCATTGACTGAACAGGATCCATTTAATAATGTAGGTCGTACCTGTGTAGAGGCTATGGGAGCTGTGCTTGGTCATACTCAATCACTTCATACAAATGCTCTTGATGAAGCTATCGCATTACCTACTGATTTCTCTGCACGAATTGCTCGTAATACTCAGATATATATACAGGAAGAGACTTACGTGACAAAACAGGTTGACCCGTGGGGCGGTTCATATTATGTAGAGGCTCTTACTAATGAGATAGCTCATCGTGCATGGGAACATATTCAGGAGATTGAGAAACTTGGCGGTATGGCAAAAGCTATCGAAACAGGTTTGCCTAAACTTAAGATTGAAGAAGCTGCTGCCCGTACACAAGCACATATTGACTCTGGTAAACAGACGATTGTAGGAATCAATAAATATCGTCTTGATCACGAAGATCCCATTGATATTCTTGAGGTTGATAATACTGAGGTTCGTAAGGAACAGTGTGCCAGACTGGAAAACTTACGAGCTCATCGTGACGAAGAGGCGGTTAAGAAGGCTCTTGAGGCTATTACTGAATGTGTTAAGGATCCAAGTAAAGGAAATCTTCTTGATCTAGCCGTTAAAGCAGCGGGTCTAAGAGCTACTCTTGGTGAAATTTCTGACGCTTGTGAGGCAGAAGTAGGACGTTATAAAGCTGTAATTAAAACAATATCCGGCGTGTATAGCAGCGAAGAAAAGGGTGATCCTGAGTTTGAAGAGGCAAGAAAAGCTGTTGCAGACTTTGCGAAACGCGAAGGTCGTCAACCACGTATTATGATAGCAAAGATGGGTCAGGATGGTCATGACCGTGGTGCTAAAGTAGTTGCCACCGGTTATGCTGACTGTGGTTTTGATGTGGATATGGGACCATTGTTCCAGACTCCGGCTGAAGCAGCTCGTCAAGCTGTTGAAAATGATGTGCATATTCTTGGTGTGTCATCATTGGCTGCAGGTCACAAGACTCTTATTCCTCAGGTTATTGAGGAACTAAAGAAACTTGGACGTCCTGATATAATGGTGACAGCAGGTGGTGTAATTCCAGCTCAGGATTATGATTTCTTGTATAAAGCCGGTGTAGATGCTATCTTCGGTCCAGGTACACGCATTCCTAAGAGCGCTATTGAGATGATACGTCTTCTCAATGAACAGCGTTCAGAAGAAAATGCCTGAAAGAAAATAGCTACTAAAATAAGTGCTAATAAATAAGTATGTAAGTCTGGGTCTATAAATATAGACCCGGACTTTGCTTAATATAAACATATTACCGTAAATTTCAGCTCAAATGTCTCGTTTCTTTCCAAAACGGCTTATGCTGTTGTTTATTCTTAATTGTATAGTTTTAGGTAGTATAGCTATTATAATCTGTGTTATTGATAATTTAAGTTCCTCTTTAGGACTTTGGTTATCGATAGGAGGAATTATAGTTATGCTGTGTGTAGATTGGGTATGTATGTATTTTGTAGGACAGGATTTGACTCAAGTTAACAAAACAATAGAGCAGATAGCGGATAGTAAAAGAAATATAGATTCGCCTATATTTCATTTACTACGTCTTGAACGCTTAGATTCTATGTTGGCACAGTTAGCTGCAAGATTGTATAAAACAGAAGTTGAAAGAGATAGGGAACATCAATTGGCAGTTTTTGAGGAAAAAGAGAAAATTCGTATAAAAAAGCAGCTGACAACTAATATTAATAATGAATTAAAAACTCCCGTAGCAGCTATGCAAGTATGCCTTGAGGCAGTATTATCTCATAAAGAACTTTCTGAGGAAAAGCGTATGATTTTCCTGAATCGTGCTTATGATAGTAGTATGCGTCTCCGTCGTCTTTTGAATGATGTAGATACGATATCTAAAATTGAGGAAAATAGTGATTCAATTAAGATAGAGCAAGTTGATATAGTTGAAATTATACATAAAGTTTTGAAAGAATTCTCACAACAATTACTTGACAGTCATATT
>CAMWKC010000062.1 GCA_947174735.1 uncultured Porphyromonadaceae bacterium | reverse complement strand
TAAATAGATTATATGCTCTCATTAAGTAAAAGTAAAGTAAAACATTAAAAGTAAAGTAAAATATGACAGTTTCTGCTTTCTGTACCTATATTTTGAATTTGAAATTCTTTTTCATATTTTTGCATGGACAATCACTTAATTATTGGTGTACATTAGTCGTCCAGCATTATTTAAAACGGGAATAGTATGGAGGTGTTGAAATATCCGATAGGGATCGAGACCTTTTCTGAAATCATTGAAGAGGGATATGTTTATGTGGATAAGACAGAGTTAATCAATACTCTCGTTTCCAAAGGGAAGTATTATTTTCTCAGTCGTCCGCGACGTTTTGGCAAGAGCCTTCTGTTATCTACAATCGAGGCTTTCTACGAAGGTAGACAGGACCTGTTTGCTGGTCTTGCCATTAGTAAACATGCTCATTCTTAGCCGATATGCCATACGATTTATCCAAAAATAAACCGGAAATTTATTTTGAGAATAATATCTATATCATATTTCGTTTGCTCGGATTTAATATACACACAGAATACCGTATATCTTACGGACGTATAGACATTTTACTGACGACCAACGATTATGTGTACGTCATGGAGCTTAAACTTAACGGCTCTGCCAATGTCGCCCTATCACAGATAAATGCCAAAGCCTATCTGTTACCATTCAAAAAAGATGGCAAAAGACTGTTCAAAATCGGAATCGGATTCTCAAAGCGAACCCGCAATATATCCCGCTGGATTATAGCAGAAGAATAATCAATAATTTTTATATATTCTTATTAATACAGCTGCAAAATCTACTACGACTAAGGGGAAACAGGCTATAAAACTCCTAAAGGGCCTGACTCCGGCCTAAATCATGACTGTCATCTCTGCAATCAACAAATAATCAGTAAATTCCATTATTATGGCAAAAGAAACAATTATACAGCATAACCCAGCAGATTATGATATTGCTGTCCAGACAATAAAAGACGCGATTCTTCGAAGTCAGTATCAAGCAGCGAAGTTAGTTAATCGTGAAATGTTGTCTCTATACTATGGTATAGGCCGATATATTTCAGCTAACGATTCTATATCATCTATTTCGCCAATCATGATTGGCGAAATAGAAACAACATCACCGCTCTCATCTAAATCGACAATCACGACTGACGATTTAGAATTGTTTGGAAATCTAAGCTTTACCCACCATGTTAGGATTATCAATGGAGAAAAAGATGTGAACAAAAGGTGGAAATTAAAACAATACATTTAGGTCACCAGAGGTAATATTTGAATTTTGCCTGTATAAGATAAGTGACTTAACAAAGTGTTTTACAACTTTGTTAAGTCATTTATCTTAGGTTTAAAATAGGATATAAATATGTTATGAATATGACTCAGACTACACGCAGGAGATAGTAGTTTTTCTTGCCGCGTTGTACCAGAATGTATTTGCCGTCAAGGAGACTTTCGGCATTGATTATTGTGGCTGGGTCGGTTACTTTCTCTTTATTGATTGAGACACCGCCGCCTTGTACCATTTTGCGTGCTTCGCCCTTGGAGGGGAATACGGAGGTTTTACCGGCGAGAAGTTCGAGTAAAGGCACACCGGCCTCTATGTCGGCACGTGATACTTCAAACTGCGGTACACCTTCAAAGACATCGAGCAGGTTTTTTTCGTCAAGGGCTAAGAGAGCTTCGCGTGCCTGGTTACTGAACAGTATCTGCGAAGCCTCGACAGCGGCTTTGTACGCTTCTTCACCATGCACCATCTCGGTGACTTCTTTTGCGAGGCGCTTCTGCAGCGGACGCTTGCCGGGATCAGCGGCATGTTCGGCAGCAAGAGCTTCGATTTCCTCTTTGGTGAGGAAGGTAAATATCTTCAGGTATTTCTCGGCATCCGCGTCGCTGACGTTAAGCCAGAACTGATAGAATTTGTAAGGTGAGGTATAACGGGCGTCGAGCCATACGTTACCGCTTTCGGTCTTACCGAATTTACCGCCGTCAGCTTTGGTTATAAGCGGACAGGTCAGCGCGTAGACCTCACCGCCGGTTTTACGACGTATCAGCTCAGAACCGGTGGTTATGTTACCCCATTGGTCAGAACCGCCAAGCTGGAGCTTACAACCTTTTTCCTGATAGAGATGCAGGAAGTCGAAACCTTGAAGCAACTGATAAGTAAACTCAGTAAAGCTCAGACCGTCACGTGCTTCGCCGTTAAGACGTTTCTGTACCGAGTCTTTAGCCATCATATAGTTAACGGTGATATGCTTGCCTATCTCACGTGCGAAATCAAGGAAAGTGACATCTTTAGTCCAGTCATAGTTATTTACCAATTCGGCACGGTTAGGAGCATCACTGTCAAAATCAAGGAAACGTTCCAACTGTTTCTTTATAGCTTCCTGATTATGACGCAGTGTAGCTTCGTCAAGCAGATTACGCTCAGCACTCTTGCCGGAAGGGTCGCCTATCATACCGGTAGCGCCTCCTACAAGAGCCAGAGGCTTATGGCCACAACGCTGGAAGTGACGCAGCATCATTACGCCGCAAAGGTGACCGATATGCAGACTGTCTGCTGTCGGGTCTATTCCTAAGTAAGCGGTTGTCATCTCCTTACGGAGCTGTTCTTCAGTACCCGGCATCATAGTGTGTATCATACCGCGCCAGGTAAGTTCGTCAATGAAATCCATTTGTTTTTTATGTCTTTCTGTGTTATGTTCGATTAGAAGACTATCGAAATAAGACGATTCAGTGTCCTAACAGATAGTTACTGAGAGTCTGACCTACGGCTTTGAGAGTAGTCGGGTCTATATTGTTAAGATTGTCAGATGTGGTATGCCATGTAGGATTGAAGCCTTCCCCGGGACGATAATCAATTATATCTATAGCCGGTATACCTCCGTCGATGAATCTGACATGGTCATCGGTGACGGCTCCTCCTAGACGGTTCGGGAAATACTCCTCATAACCAGCAGCGCGTGCGGTAGCCCAGATAGCATCGGCAATATCCGGTGCCGCTTTCTGTGAGAAATATTCACGGCAGAAAGTAGCATTTTTACCCCCTACCATATCAAGTAATATAGCGGCTGACGGCCGATAATTACCAGCATCAGGCAAATGAGCCATAAAATACTGTGCGCCTAAAGCCCATGAATCATCGTCATGTGTAGCTCCCCAATCCTCAGCGTCAAGAAAGAGAATATCTATACCCCGCTTGGTACCGGACTCCTTTATAAGGCGTGCGATTTCAAGAAGTACAGCCACACCGCTGGCACCATCATTAGCACCATCTACAGCCTCGCTGTGGCGTTTGCTATCAGGGTCTTCATCAGCCCACGGACGGCAATCCCAATGAGCTAACAGAAGCACTCTATCATCAGCGGCAGGATTAAAGCGGCCCATTATGTTAGTAGCCATAAGCTGCGTACCGTCAAAAGCAGACAAGGTGGCTTTCTGTTCACTTACTGTCGCACCGTGTCGTGCGAGTTCCGACGCAAGCCATTCACCGGCGAGCCGGTGGGCCTCGGTATTAGGTACGCGAGGACCGAAATCGACCTGACGTTTCAGATAAGCGTATGCACTGTCCGCCTTAAATACAGGCGGAGGTGTGGTCTGCGGTTCTGCAGCAGTACTGTCAGATACCGCCTTACTGCCTGTGGCCGCACAACCGGTCAGAGTAAGAGCTGACAGCAATGCCATTACGATACGTCTGTACAGTTTCATAATCATAACATATAATCTGTTCCGAGTGTCAACGCTTTGAAGTGCCTGATTTACGACGTGGCTTTTGTGCACGGTAACGATCGTGAAATTCAGCCATTACACTATGTTCATGCATCTTAGCGAGAGTCAGAAATTTATAGTAGGCATTGTTTTTAGCCACGATGTAACCGGGCACTCCCATCGCCCAGCCGCCTTTAAGAATGTAACTCTTAAGAAATCTTACCCAAGGTTTAAACCACAGTTCCATAAGTGTCACAGGACGTGCCAGCCGCCGTGTCACTTCAGCAGTCGAATAGGTGTTGGAGCGCTCCACCTGACCGGCGAGATTATGCGGCAGATGTATAAGCGCAAGCTCTTTACGGGCGGGAGGTATACGCAGCACGTCGCCTTTGATAATCGGTACAGCATGTACTGTAGGAGGCCAGTTGACACAACTCCTGTCGAAGAAACGCAACTGATAATCGGGGTAACTCGATGGGTCGAAACGACTGAGAATATGGTTCTTACGCGGTATAAAGATGCCCTTTACCGCACCAGGGTTCTTGATAAAGTCATAAAGATACTCTCTGAGCTCATTAGTCACAAGCTCGTCAGCGTCAACTACCAGCACCCACTGTGAACGTGCGGCATATATGGCGGTCATACGAGCAGGCTCACAGTAATTGTAGTCACCTTTCGGAAAGGTAATCACACGTGCACCGAGGCTTGCGGCCAATTCGGGAGTGCCGTCGGTCGATTCCATGTCGCATACCACTATTTCATCAAAGCCACGCAGGTTATCAATGACGCGTTCCAGATGCTCGGTAGCATTATAAGTGTTTATGACTGCTGATATAGCCATAGGTCAGGTATTGGTTAGAGTGCAAAATTAGTTGTTTTTTCGTCTATCTCACAATTTTGTGAAGCAAAAAGCTTAATTTTGCGTCTATATTCGCCCCGAAGGGTCTTCAGACCTTGTTTCCGGACCCTTCTTCAGCGTCTGATTTCATATATATGGAACATCAACCGCAACATCAACCTTCAGTCTCTGCCACCTTGCGTCAGACCCACAGACAGGGTCTGTCCTTATATCTGGCCACATTAGTGCAGCTTCTTGTTGCTCTTATAGCGTTGTGGCTTACACGTGCAGGATTTTATCTGTACAATTCAGATCTTACCGGAGCCATGACCCTCGGGCAATTTATAAAAGTTTCCTTTTTCGGACTTCGTTTTGACCTGTCGGCTTTAGCTTATTTTAATACGCTGTTTATACTGATGCGTTTCTGGCCCACATCTCTTGCTTGGCGGCATGGCTGGATAATAGCAGGTAACATAGTATATAT
This sequence comes from uncultured Porphyromonadaceae bacterium, assembly GCA_947174735.1. Lineage (GTDB taxonomy): Bacteria > Bacteroidota > Bacteroidia > Bacteroidales > Muribaculaceae > Lepagella. Next base: position 5,284 of record CAMWKC010000062.1, on the reverse strand, counting down.
TATATGTAATTCGCTGCTTCTGCTACTGAATATCGCTGATATACCTTTCTATCGTTTTACAGGGTCACGTCTTCGTTGGCATACATTCCTTAATATGTGGAATGACCCGAATATGGGTAGTATTATATTCTCATATATAAAGGACTATTGGTGGGCATATTTTTTAGGCCTGCTCGCTATAGCAGCCGTAGTCTGCACAGTGTGGTTCATACGCATACGGCAGCCGGCACCGTTATGGCATTCAAAGCGTTTTACTTCCATAGCGCGCTGGGGTATACTGATAGTTACAGGCGGTCTGACATTCATAGCCATGCGCGGGCGTGTCGGTACCGGGCATCCTATGGCTATAGGTGATGCTGTATGGTATGTTTCGTCTCCGTCACAGATAAATGTCGTTCTTAATACCCCCTTCTGTCTTTTACGTTCTATGAGCCGCGACAACACCATAAAACCTCTGACTTTCTTTTCTGACAAAGAACTGAAAGCGGTGCGTTCATCAGTACATATTCCACATCAGGACGCACCTTTCACACGTAAAAACGTAATACTTATAGCTATTGAAAGCGGCGGCACACTATGGCTTGACTCACAGCGCGTACTACCTATGGATGACGAACGGCGTCATCTTATGCCTTTTCTTGACTCGCTGGCTCAGAAGTCCCTGACACTACGTCATGCTTTTGCCACCGGGAAATCTTCTATAGAAGGTGTGACAGGCGTATTTGCCGGCTTCCCGACTTTCAATAGTTTTCTTTATCTTTCATCACCTTATAACAATAATCTTGTCGACTCTCCGGCACGTCTGCTGAAAGACGAGGGGTATACTACCAAATTCTATTTCGGCGGCAATTACGGTTCATACGGTATTGACCATCTTATGCACGTTATGGGGTTCGAAACTGTCACAACACGTGACACTTTCGGTACCGAAGCGGAATATGACGGTCAGTGGGGAGTATATGACCATGAAGTAGCTGCTTTTATGGCCCGCGATCTCTCTACACTACCTCAACCCTTTATGGCCGGGTGGTTCACACTCAAACCACACGGGCCTTGGACTGTATCAGAACGCTGGGCCACCGAAGGTTACTTATCCGCTCCCGGTTCGCTGGAACGATGTGTTGAATATGAAGACCGGGCGATAAAGGAATTTTTCGATATAGCCCGCACACAGCCTTGGTACAACAACACCTTATTTATTATAACTGCAGACCACGGTTGTCGTGATTTACCCGGCAGTGATTTCGACGGCGACTATATGCAGCCTCACATCACGATGATGTTTTACACTCCTGACGGATCGCTGACACCACGCTTAGTCGAAGAGACAGTAGCTTCACAGTTTGATCTTGCGCCCACTCTGTTAGGTATGCTTGGTTATCCTAAACCTTTTGTAGCTGTAGGACGCGATATATGGAACGAAGGTCCTTCATACGCTATCAACTTCATAAACGATATGTATCAGATTATGAGCACACGCTATATGGTGCAACTCGATTCGGATATGATGGGAATAGCAGGGTTGTATGATATTTCACTGGATCCGTTGTTGCATAACAATATGCTTGGTCACAGTATCAAGCCCCGGAGTAACATACCACAGAAGGTACCGGCTTCAACTGAATACGACGCCGATGAAGTCAACCGAATGATAACCTTCGCCCGTGCCTTCATGCAGGACTACACAAGTCGTCTCACAGAAGACCGTATGAGCATAGCGAACGAAAACAATAGTGTCTTAAAATCATCTGATAATAATGAACAGAAATGATAAGATATATGTAGCCGGACATCGCGGTATGGTAGGTTCGGCTATAGTACGCGAACTGCATCGTCAGGGTTACGACAATATAATTTGCCGTACACATGCTGAACTTGACCTTACCGATCAGAAAGCCGTCAACGGCTTCTTTGCAGCCGAACGTCCGGATTATGTATTTCTTGCCGCTGCCAAAGTCGGAGGCATCATGGCTAATTCCGAATCGCCTGCTGACTTCATGTATCAGAATATGATGCTTGAGATGAATGTCATTAATGCCGCATGGCGTAACGGCTGCCGTAAGCTGGAGTTTCTCGGTTCATCATGTATCTATCCGCGTCTGGCACCTCAGCCGATGACAGAAGACTGTCTGCTTACCTCAGCTCTCGAACAAACTAACGAAGCATACGCACTGGCCAAGATAAGCGGACTTAAATATTGCGAGTATCTCAACCGACAGTACGGTACAGACTTCATATCCGTAATGCCTACCAACCTTTACGGGCCTAACGACAATTATCATCCACGTAATTCACATGTGCTTCCGGCACTAATACGCCGCTTTCATGAAGCCCGTGTGAGCGGAGCTGCCGAAGTGGTGTGCTGGGGCGACGGTTCACCGTTGCGTGAATTCCTATATGTAGATGACCTTGCCAACCTATGCGTCTTTCTTATGAATCACTATTCGGGCAATGAAACTGTAAATGCCGGTACAGGTAAGGAAATAACTATTCGGGAATTAGCCGAGACTGTAGCCCGTATCGTCGGATATAAGGGTAAAATAGTCTGGGACACATCAAAACCCAACGGTACGCCGCGTAAACTCCTCGACGTAAGTAAAGCCGCCGCATTAGGCTGGACATACCGTACTGAACTCGACGAAGGACTAGCCCTCGCATACACGGATTTCCTAAATCATACTTCGGATAATCCGACTTCGACACGTAACAATGACACAGGGGCAGTAGTGAAATGACGCAGACTGCAACCGGGGAGTCCGGCTACATAATGTAAGGTACTGATACTGTTACCTGCATAAAGACGTGTATAATTTATGTGTTCCCCATGACAACATAAGCCGTTAACACATACAGCCGATGGTAATTCTATCGGCATAGTGACGAAACACCGCTGTTCCTCATGGTCCTGTGCAGCTACTCCTATCAGCGCATAGCGTTCCAGACAGTACAGAATCACACGTCTGTCAGCCGTAGCTATCATAAGCCTGTTATGATGTGCATCAAACCGTATCGCCGTTATCTCACTACCCAATACTTCAGAAGTTAACAAACAACGCACTTTCGACCCTTCGGCCAGCCACAGACTGTCGTAGCCGGTAAAAGCTACAGCTGTGTGGGTGGCCGATATAGTCTTGCTATTGTTACAGCCAATCAAAGCAATAGGCTGTACCTGTCGCCAACCCTTATTTTCAGTGGAAGTGATTGCCCACACAGCCGTATCAGTAAAAGCATAAAGAGGAAAACGTCCCAATTCGCCTGATGACATACTGCGCAAAGCCGGAGCGATGCCCATAAGTCGTGTAGGAGCCGGGAAAGAGAGTATCCGCGAAGCCGGGAAAAGTCCTTCGCAGACCTCAAGTGAAGTAAGCATGTTGCCGGGTAATTTATAAACAGACTCTGTATTATTTCTCCCGGCACTCTCGGGTGTAGTACTGTTTTCTGATAATACGGTTTCTTTATCTTTGTCCGTGCCTTTAAGAAGACCGCACCAGTATGCACCTGACAATATGTGGTGACGGCGCAATCTCAATGTAACTTTATGGTTAGCGGTATGTATAGTCAGGTTACGTATATCAGGGTCCGGATAAAAAATCCATACAAGATTTTCCATGACTTCACTGTTTATGCTCCATAAATTGTCATTTCCGGTAGCTGGTTCAAACCGTCTCCCTACCGGCATACCATTTTTGCTGCCGGATACTGTCATTCTGCTGCCCGAAACCTCCACAGCGTTATTACGATCATCATACTGCAATAGTGTTCTCAGTGCTCCGGCATAAGGCAGTTTCAGTTGCGGTGCTACCACACATGTAAGTCCGTTAATTCTCTCTATCTTTCCGTCGGCTACTTCTGTGTGAAGAGTATAATCAGGAATGAATAACTCTGCTTTCCCCATTGCAGGTAAACCGCCACAGACCACTTCTATCCAATCGTCGGAAAGACTGTCAAGAGAAAATTCCCCTACTTTATAAAATTCCCCTATTTTGCATAACTCCTCTCCGAAACCCTCTCTGTCCGAGCGTGGATAATAAAGACATGGGACAGTATCACTTATGCTCATAAGCTGTTGGGGGCGATTGAGACTGCCGTAATCAGCTGACAGGCCGGAATGTGTAAAAATATCAGCAGAGCTACGCAATACCGGCGCCTGAACTCCATAGGCGGCTATCTGCCACGGTGCCTGCTCGCTTACAAAAATATCAAGATGAGTAGCAAGCAGCTTTGTTAAGTCATCAACTGATGTGTTATCTACCCGTATAATAAGCTGGCAGGGAGCATTAATAATGCTCAATTCAAGTCGCAGACAACCATTCGACAATACGGCACTGTCTATACGCACCAGAGGAGAAGCCGACACGGGCTGCATAAGTACTGGTACTGAGGCTAAGGAATGGCTACCATCATTCATACGCAAAGCTGCAACAACCAAAAACGGTGAACAGAAAGCACCCTTACGTCTGCATATTTCTCTGTACTCTTCCAATATTCTTAAGCATCCTTCGCGTAATTTTTCCGCTGTTACAGAAGCAGCAGAAAGAACTTCTTCTATATTATACCCCGCAACTATATTCGTACTTGAATTTACTTGCAGTCCAAAACAGGCTGCCACCTGTGATACCTCATTCTCCGGTACGTCTACCGTAAATTGGGTAGTTGGCAGATTAAGAGCTGTCTTCTGATAAGGCGGTATTGCTGTACGTACCAATGCCCATTCCATAAAAGGCAGAGTTGGTCTTGACAGAGAAGTAATTTTATCATCTTCACGTACTATGTCACTATATCTACCTATAGGCGAAGCTTTAATAACTCCCTCAGTACTAACCATAACACCATTACTGCGTCTCACGTCTATACATGCCTTTCCGTTTCCTGTACACAGTCGCAAAGGGTCATATACCTCAGGTTTCAGCAATAATGTCTTACTACCACTGTACATAATTCCGATTTCGTTCAGTTTCATAAAGTTTTAATCAAAAAAATTGTCTGAAGCGAAAATACATTCCTTTCACAGTATCTTTTTGATTTAATCTCATTGATAGTACTTGACTGAAAATTAGATTCCGAGGACATGACTATAAATTTCCCGAAAGCTTGTTAAAAAGGTATAAATAGATTATTTTACGGTTTAAATTTTTTAATTTTGCAAATTATTAAGATTCTATCCTCACTCCGTTGTATATTTTGATGTTTACCTTTCATCATAGAATTCTCTTTAAAATTTATATATTTTCTCTCTTTTTCCTCCTTTGTACCTTCTACGTTAATGCTGAAATAAGTGAACGGG
>CAMWKC010000061.1 GCA_947174735.1 uncultured Porphyromonadaceae bacterium | reverse complement strand
TTGTCTTCTGAAATTATTGATTAATTTATCAGTTACGGAATTTCCCGGCCGACAAAGCAAACACAAACCATCAAAGATAAGTGGAAAACAACTCCTAAAGGACACTTCAGTCGTTTGTTACTTACTTCGGAAGAAGTGAATTACCTCATACAGAATAATCCTCAGCAACATAAAGAAGTAGGTTTTGCTAAAGGTTACCCATCTCGCTTCGCTACAATCTTTGACCTCTGCAAAGAGTTAGGATTAGCTTATTTTAATATCGGTGAGCCAATAGAAATTTCGGAATTAGGACACCATCTAATTGATGTACTTGAAGTTCGCGAGGAAGGAACAACACTTTTAGTTGAAGAAGTTCATCCCGAATATGAAACTGAGGTATTTCTTCAGGCTTTTGCTAAATCTCAACGGAAAAATCCTTTCGTTAAAGTCTTGAATGATAATGTTCCTCTTATACTCCTTTTAGAAACTATTAAACTTCTAAATGCAGATCCGGATTTTAACGGTGCCGGTATATCGCGTAAAGAACTTCCGCTTCTCATATTTTGGAAAAATAATAATGCGGAGGCCCTTTATTCCAGAATAAAACAACTTCGTCAGAAATATCACTACAACCCAAGTGACGAAGTAATTCTTGATATTTGCATTAATGAAATCATGGAGGGTAGGTACAAACAATTCGATGCCAAATCCATAATGTGTGATTATCCTGATGAATTCATACGAAAGATGCGCATGACCGGGCTAATCTCACTCCGTGGAGCAGGCCGGTTTATCGACATAAATCACCATGAGGACGAAAAAGTGGGTTACGTATTAGAACACTATTCAACATATCCTGCGTTTACTGACGGTAGAGCATATTTCGACTACATGGCAAATATTGACCCGAATCTTTTTGCAATCAAAGCCGTTGAAATCTCACCCTCTCAAAGTGAGGAACTTCTTAAAAATTGGGTTGATCAATATAACTGGAACTCCATAAAGGAAGAACTGAATGTCTTATCTAAACGTCATTCAAGCAGAGATGAGGTTCTTCGTATCCTTGCTGCACCAATACGTTTGGAGTTTCTTACAGCCTTAGCTATTAAATCGAAACTGCCTCATGTTCGTGTAATCCCTAATTATGTTGCTGATGATACAGGACTTCCGACTTCAACTGCCGGAGGAGGAGTTGGAGATATTGAGTGCTTTGAAATGACTAAAGGTATTCTGGTAGAAGTAACTATGGCAGAAGGCAGATCGCAGACTATGATGGAGATATGGCCTATAGAACGGCATCTGACAGAATTTAAAGAAAAGTATACCGATGATTCAGAAAGTATTTTTGTGGCTCCTTCCATTTATACTGATAGTCAGCGACAAATTGACTATGTAGCATTTACTTCAAATGGAAAGAATAAAATACGTCCGTACAAAATTCAGGATTTTATTGAATTTCTTGAATCTACAGAACACCTTTATACCATTTAAAATTCTAATATTTTAGCTATTACGTATGAGCCAGCTGGAAAGATTCAGCCGGTTATTCGGCTGGGGCTACGTAGACGTAGGCACCGAGGTCAGGAGCGCCGGCTGACAGACGGGGGAGGCCGTCGATGTCAGTGAGGGTAGGTTCGGCTACAAGAGCAGGGTCGCCGGCAGCGATAGCCGGTGAGTCGGGCCGCAGACGGTAGTTGAAGTAATAGTCTTCCCGGACTGTGTAGAAGAGCGGGTCTTTGTCCCAGAGACACGAGATGAAATGTTCGTCGTCATTGCCCTTCTCTCTGAGTAGAGTGTAACGCATATATACGTTTGTATCAGCAAGGTCAGACTCATTAATTGAAGAGCGCATACCGTATAATATGCAATTTCCGAATTCAGCCTGCATCAGCGGAGCCGGATTGCCGACACGGTCATCGGGAAACAGATGTGACAGTGTCAGCAAAGGTTCACCGGAACCTGAGAAGAGATAGTAGTTAGAGATTGTACATTGACTGAAGTCATGGACACCTCCGGTCAGCGACACGACAGCGTTGGCAGCTTCCGAAAAACACACTCCGTAAGCGTTGACACGGGCATATTGAGCGGTCAGTACCGACCCTTGGGAATTATGCAGCCAGCTATTGACCAGTGTAAGACGTGTACGGTCGTCAAGTGTACACGAATCGACTGTCAGTCCTTCGACGGTTGACTGCATGTGTACATACTCCAGATGATTGTCAAAAGACTCCGGAGCAATCTTTACACCTCGCCACTGCCCGGCAAGAATAGCGTATGGAACTCCCGGCAATACATCATCGAGTCTGTCACCGCGAAGTTGTACCAGGCGCCCCGGTTCTCCTATAGCTTCAATACGTCCGTGAACTATAAGTCTCGCCTTGTCATGAAACAACATACGCGTACCGGGGCCGGCATATAAGGTAACGCCGGAAGCTATAACTAATGAATCAGTTATAACGTAAGGTACAGAATCGTTGAAATGAGTATCTTCGTTCAGAACGACACCACGCAGCCGGGTTACATTCTGACCGTATGCTTCGACTTCGACTTCCTGCATCACACCGTTGGTGACAAACTGTAGACGGTCGCTGGTGAGTTGAGGTTCTTTATGTGACGATTCAGGAAGATGACACTCAATGAATACATATATAGAGTCACCACCGCGAATCTCGACATCACTGAAAGTCTCACCGCTCATACCGTCAACGTTGAGAGAAAATTCGGTATTCTGTCGGGCAAAACGTATTGAAGATATATTGATAGCTTTTTTCGCACGATTGAATACTAACAGACGTGCAGTCGGTGTGCCTTGTCCGGTAAATACAGTATCGAAACTTACAGTATCGGTCGAGAATGTCAGACGGTCGTCAGACGATGTAGAAAAGTCATCGGATATACAGGCCGTCATAGCGAGGCCTACCAAAGCGCATATAATGGTAATAAGAAAATAACGTGCTTTATTCATTGTCGGGCTATTATTATTTATTCTTTGACTGCCTGGCTGTGCGGCGTGCATGCATGACGTGTTTAATACGTGCCAGCGGATTACGTATGTCAGCTTTGCGTATTGTAGCGGCTATACCGGCAAGCTGCCGGCGCTCTATTATACGGGGATAGCGTTTCAGTTCGGTGGAAAGATCGGAAAGCAGCAACGTCTTGCCGTCACATTGCGTGGAGATATTCAAACTCTCGGCATCAGTAAAGACAATTATTGATATAAACCACTCGGCAGGAATCTGTCTAAGCAGATTACGCAGATGACGCACATGTGAGGCATTCTGCATCAACGGATTATAAAAGTCATGGGTATAATTGGCAGCTATCTGTTTCCAGTACTTGCTTTGAGCGTTACCCTTTATGACACCATAGTGACTTTTCGTTTCTATGACGAATATACCTCTTGTCGAAATCAGCAGGTGATCAATCTGAGTAGTATGACCTCCGGCAGTCGGCAGAAGAAGGTCATGAAACGGTATATTAGCATTATTTTTTATACTTTCAAGCAGATGCTGAACTTTACGTTCCCCTTCACGTCCGTGACGGAGACGCGGAAGCAGCACCGACAGTATGTAGATGAGTACACCGGCTGCAATTAGTCCGGTAGCCATAAGTAACCATACTGTCATGGAGATTGATGTAAGAGTTTGCCACATTCAGGAAATAATGAGTAACTGAAGAAATTCAATTATATTGACTGTATTTATGTCACTGATATAAGAACGTCGGAAAGTGGTATGTTATTGAAAGGTACAGACTGATCTGACTAAAAAAACAGTAGCTCTATAAACCTATGGACTTGTAATCAATCTAATAAAAAGGTGCTTTGCGCCCGACAGACACTGTAAGGAAGCGCTGTGATTCGGTGTCTGGTCATAATAACCTCACACAGCTTAAAAATTTATGAAGTATATGCTGATTGCCGGAGAGGCATCCGGCGATATTCATGCAGCCGATGTGATAACGGCTATAAGAAAACTCGACGACCAGGCACAGATACGTTTTTTTGGCGGCGACCTTATGGCCAAGGCTGCCCGCCGACGTCCGGAAGTGCATTATGACCAGATGAATGTCATGGGCTTCAGCGAAGTGCTACGCAAACTGCCTCAGCTATGGCGTAATCTCAAGACTGCAAAACAGCTTCTGGCTGACTTCCGTCCTGATGTGCTCATACTGGTTGATTATCCGGGTTTCAATCTGAAAATGGCCAAATATGCCAAATCACTCGGTATTCGTGTTGATTACTATATATCGCCCAAGGTGTGGGCATGGAAGGAATACCGTGTGAAACGTATAAAGAAGTATGTCGACAACATGTATTCGATACTTCCTTTTGAGGTTCCTTTCTATAATCGTCATGGCTATAATGTGACATACGTCGGTAATCCGTCAGTACAGGAGATGGATTATGCACTTGGTCATCTTCCTCCTAAACGGCATTTTGTAGAACGTCAGGGACTGGCAGATGTCGAACGTCCTATAATAGCTCTGTTGCCCGGTTCGCGCAAAGGCGAGATACGTAACAATCTCCCAATAATGCTTGAAGCTGTCAAGCGTTTTCCGACCTGTCAGTATGTTGTAGCCGCTGCTCCGGCTATCAGTGAGAAATTTTATCGTGAAGTGGCACAGGACCCCGGTCTGCAGGTAGTATTCGGCTGTACGCCTACATTATTGAAATACTCTCAGGCTGCTCTTGTGACATCAGGCACAGCCACTCTCGAAACAGCACTGATTGGTACCCCTCAGGTAGTATGTTATCGAGCCAATGGTAGTAAACTATCATATAAGATAATGGAGAAGCTGCTGAAGGTGAAGTATGTATCTCTGCCTAATCTTATAGTGAACAATTCAGTTGTACCGGAACTTCTGTTGCATAACTGTACACCGGCACAGGTAGCCCGCGAGTTAGCACCGCTGCTTCAGCCTTCACCACGTCGTGAATGGCAGTTAGGAGGATATAAAAATATGCGCCGTAGATTGGGAAATGCCTTGGCTGCCGATTATACGGCTGAACTGATAGTAGACTCTCTGCGTAGTGCCGGTGTTCCGCAATGTCTTCCGGAAGCCCCCGACCCTGATTTACCGGAGCTCAAACCTAAGAAGCGTAAGCGTAAGAAACCGAAACAGAAGCCTGCTCAGCCACAGAGCGAATCCAGAACGTCTGAGGACCTCCCACAGACGCAGATACCTGAACAGCCTGTTACAGATTTACCGTCGGAACATAAGAGTAAGCAAAACGAAGCTTCACGAAACGAAGATAACGGTTCTTTTTCCCGGCATAAGTCTAATAAATATCACTCTCACAGAGAGAATGCGGAGAAAAACGAGGGAAATGACACAGTTAAGGATACTGCTCAGGATACAGGCAATACAGAAAATTAAGACTTTGTATCGGCTTTTTTTCGTAAATTTGCAACTTCCTCAAAATAGATATTATCCTACAAATGGACAAAGACAACAAGAAATTCAAACGTACGCTGATCACTTCAGCACTTCCATACGCTAATGGCCCTGTTCATATCGGCCATCTGGCCGGTGTTTATGTACCGGCTGATATATATGCGCGTTATCTGCGCCTCAAAGGTGAGGAAGTAATGTTTATCGGCGGCAGCGACGAACATGGTGTGCCTATCACTATCAAGGCTAAGGCCGAGGGTGTGACACCGCAGGATATTGTGGACCGCTACCATAACATAATTAAAGACTCGTTCGAGCAACTCGGTATCTCGTTTGATGTTTACGGACGTACCACTTCCGAAACTCACCGTCGCACCGCTTCGGAGTTTTTCCGTCGTCTCTACGACAAAGGTGAGTTTATCGAGAAAACTTCGATGCAACTTTATGACGAACAGGCCAATCAGTTTCTTGCAGACCGTTATGTGGTCGGTACCTGTCCTCACTGCGGCAACGAACGTGCATACGGTGACCAGTGCGAGGCTTGCGGCACATCACTCAACGCTACTGACCTAATTAATCCCCGTTCGGCTATAACAGGCAATGTACCTGTGATGCGTGAAACAAGTCACTGGTATCTGCCGCTCGACAAGTGGGAACCGCGCCTGCGCAAATGGATACTTGAGGACCACAAGGAATGGAAGACCAATGTCTACGGCCAGTGTAAGTCCTGGCTTGACATGGGTCTGCAGCCCCGTGCCGTAAGCCGTGATCTTGACTGGGGTATTCCTGTGCCTGTGGAAGGTGCCGAAGGTAAGGTGCTTTATGTATGGTTTGACGCTCCGATAGGTTACATTTCAAACACTATAGATATAGCTCCCGATTCGTGGGAAAAGTGGTGGAAAGACCCGGAGACACGTATGCTTCACTTTATCGGTAAGGATAATATTGTGTTCCACTGCATCGTGTTCCCGGCTATGCTTATGGCTGACGGTACATATAATCTTCCTGACAATGTACCGGCTAACGAATTTCTGAATCTTGAGGACGATAAGATTTCCACCTCGCGTAACTGGGCTGTATGGCTGCATGAGTATCTTCAGGAATTGCCCGGTAAGCAGGACGTGTTGCGTTATGTTCTGACTGCTAACGCACCTGAGACAAAGGATAACAATTTCACGTGGAAAGATTTTCAGGCACGCAACAACTCCGAACTGGTAGCTATCTTAGGCAACTTCGTCAATCGCGCTATGGTGCTTGTTCACAAGTATTTTGACGGTGTTGTGCCTGTATGTGGCGAGCTTACCGAAGCTGACCGCAACGTAATGGAGGAAGTACGCAAGGCTGTCGAGGCTGAAGGTAGCTGTATGGATGCTTTCAAATTCCGCGAAGCTCTGAAGGAAGCTATGAATATAGCCCGTGCCGGCAATAAGTATCTGGCTGATACCGAACCTTGGAAACTGGCTAAGACCGATATGGAACGTGTAGGTACGATTCTCAACATTGCTATCCAGATATGTGCCAATCTTGCCGTCGCCTTCGAACCGTTCATGCCTTTCATGGGTGCTGACCTTGCTGCTCAACTTCACCTTGGGCACCTAAGCTGGGATATGCTCGGCCGTTTTGACCTTGTGAAAGCCGGTGAGACTATTGACAAGCCTCATCTACTGTTTGAGAAGATAGAAGACAGTGTTGTGGAAGCGCAGGTTAACAAACTGTTAGCTACTAAGGAAGCCAATCAGTTAGCACAATGGAAACCTGCCGAGGTCAAGGATAATGTCGAATTCGAGACATTCGAGCGTATGGATATACGTGTCGGACGTGTTGTTGAATGCGATAAAGTGCCTAAGGCCGATAAACTTCTGCGTCTGCGCATAGACGACGGTATGGGCGGCCGTACCATAGTCAGCGGTATAGCCAAATACTATAAGCCTGAAGACCTCGTAGGACAGGAAGTATGCTTCATGGCCAATTTTGCTCCTCGTAAGTTGCGTGGTATCGAGAGTCAGGGTATGGTACTCAGCGCTGTTGATGCCGATGGACGTTTAGTAGTGATAGGCCCTAACGGTGATGTCCGCCCCGGCTCATCGGTAGGCTGAAAATCATCTCAAATCAGATATATAAAGGTGCCAATGGTCTGAGACCATTGGCACCTTTATATATCTGATTTGAGATGATTTCGTATATGATTATCTTTTCTCAAAACGAGCGTAGTCGGTGAGTGTCATATCGCCCTCTTCCATAAGAGTCTGGTGGAAAGCGAAAGCCGAACGCAGGCTGTGAGGAGTGTGAACACCTTTGCCCTCGCAGAGTTTGAGATAATCCCAGAGAAGCTGTTTGTACATTGGGTGAGCACAGTTCTCGATGATAGTGTGGGCACGCTGACGCGGGTCTTTGCCACGGAGGTCTGCTACACCTTGCTCGGTAACAAGAATCTTAACCGAGTGCTCGCTGTGGTCAACATGCGATACCATAGGAACGATAGCCGAAATCTTACCGCCTTTCTGGATAGAAGGGCAGGAGAATATTGACAGGTAAGCGTTGCGGCAGAAGTCAGCCGAACCGCCGATACCGTTCATCATCTTGGTGCCGAGCACATGGGTAGAGTTAACATTACCGAAGATGTCAGCCTCAAGAGCGGTATTCATAGCGATGAGACCGAGTCGGCGTACAACCTCGGGAGAGTTGGATATTTCACCCGGACGCATAAGTATCTTGTCACGGAAGAAGTCGATGTTATCCATGAAATGTGTCATGGCATCGTCCGAGAAAGTCAAGGCACAAGTAGAAGCGAACTTACATTTGCCTTCCTCCATAAGAGTCATCACGGCGTCCTGTATAACCTCGGTGTACATCTCGAACTGAGGAATGTCAGGATTCTCACCCAGACCATAGAGTACGGCATTAGCTACGTTACCGACACCGGACTGTATTGGGAGGAATTCTTTAGGCATCTTGCCCTCACGAAGCTGTGAAGCCAGGAAGTTGCAGACATTTTCTCCGATACGGTGTGTTGTTTCGTCAGAAGCATGGAAAGGTTTGATACTCTCTGAAGCGTTAGAGGGTACGATACCGATAATTCTCTTGGGGTCAATCTTGATAACGGTGCTACCGATACGGTCAGAGGGCTTATAAATAGGAATCTCGCGGCGGTGAGGGGGGTCCAGAGGCACATAATTATCGTGGAAACCGCGGAATGAAGTCTTATAGAAAGAGCTGTACTCTATTATGACTTTCTTGGCCATCATAGCCAGAGTAGGACTCATACCCAGACCGGCACCAAGAATAAACTCGCCGTTGGGAGTCATCTCTGTAACCTCAATTATGGCTACATCTATATCGCCGAAGAAACCATAGCGCAGGTCCTGAGAAACATGGCTCAGATGGGCGTCGAAATAGTGTATCTCGCCGTCGTTAAGAGCTTTACGCGAATCAGGATGGCCCTGATAAGGAGTACGGATGTTGATTGCGTTGGCACGGGCCAGCTCACCGTCGACATGGTCGTTAGTCGAGGCACCCGTAAACATGTTGATTTTGAATGGTTCGCCTTTTTCATGGAGCTCACGGGCGCGCTTGGCCAGAGCTACTGTTACAACTTTAGGAGTACCGGAGGCAGTAAAGCCCGAGAAGCCTACGTTGTCGCCATTTTTAATATAGCTGGCAGCCTCTTCTGCAGTAATAAAAGGGATGCTCATTTGTAGCGTTTAGATTTAAGTGGTAATTTTGCGCAAATTTAATCATTAAATTCCGACATGCAATAATATGGAGCCGTTTTTTTTGCCGAATAACGATAAAAACTGCACTTCTTTGAAGAAAGTGCGCATTGAGACTTACGGGTGCCAGATGAATGTGGCCGATTCGGAAGTAGTGGCTTCGATGATGGGTATGGCCGGCTACGAGACTACCGAACATGATGACGAAGCCGCTGCCGTGCTGATAAACACCTGCTCGATACGCGACAATGCCGAACAGAAAATCTATGGCCGCCTGAACTACTGGAACGCCCTGCGCCGGCGTCTGGGCCGTAACATAATCATAGGTGTGATAGGCTGTATGGCCGAGCGCCTTAAACATAAGCTTATTGACGATTACGGTGTCGATATAGTAGCCGGTCCTGACGCTTATCTTGATCTCCCCTCGCTTGTAGGAGCAGCCGAACAAGGTCAGAAAGCTATAAATATCGAGCTTTCTACTACCGAGACTTACCGTGATGTATTGCCACGACGTCTCGGAGCCAACAAAGTGAGCGGATTTATCTCGATAATGCGCGGATGCAATAATTTTTGTTCTTACTGCATTGTGCCCTACACCAGAGGACGCGAGCGTTCTCGTGAGCCAGAAAGCATACTGCACGAACTTGATGACCTGCGCCGGCGTGGTTTTCGAGAAGTAACTCTTTTGGGCCAGAATGTCAACAGTTACCGTTATGAAGCACCTGACGGTACAGTTACTGACTTCCCGGCGCTTTTAGAAATTGTAGCTGAAGCTGCCCCTGATATGCGTATACGCTTCACCACATCGCATCCTAAGGATATGAGTGACGAAACACTGCACGCTATGGCGCGTCATGCCAATATAGCGCGTCATATACATCTGCCTGTTCAGAGCGGCAGTAATTCCGTACTGCATGATATGAACCGTAAGTACACACGCGAGTGGTATCTGGACCGGGTGGCCGCAATACGGCGTATACTGCCTGATGCCGGGCTTTCGACTGATATGTTCACAGGATTTCATAATGAAAGCGAGGAAGATTTCGGCCAGACACTTCAACTGATGCGGGAAGCCGGTTTTGACTCGGCCTTTATGTTCAAGTATTCTGAACGTCCCGGCACTTTTGCTTCAAAACATCTTGCTGACAACGTACCTGAAGAGGGCAAAATCTAACGTCTTAACCGTTTGATAGCCCTCCAGAACGAGCTGGCTCTCGAATCCAACCTACGTGACGTCGGTAAACAATTTGAGG
>CAMWKC010000060.1 GCA_947174735.1 uncultured Porphyromonadaceae bacterium | reverse complement strand
GTATTTCTGTCTTGTTTATAAGACAAAATTAGGCTAATTTTGTCTTATAAACAAGACAGAAATACAATATGATTAGCAAACAAAATCTTATGGAAGTAATGCTGGAGAATCGTCATGAGGTGATGCGTCACAGCGTTATAAAACGAAATATATCTCTTGATAATTTTGAACGTCAAGTACTTGTTGGCGTTCGTCGTGCCGGTAAATCCTATATTCCCTATGGCTATATCCAAAAACTTATAGCCTCCGGTCATTCCTGGGACGAAATTATATATCTTAATTTCGAAGACGAACGACTTGCAGGAATAAACCTTGCTGATCTAAACACTATTCTTGAAGTCCACGCCAGACTGAGCGACAAACGTCCTATGCTTTTCCTTGATGAAATACAGAACGTGGAAGGCTGGGAAAAGTTTGCGCGTCGTCTTGCTGACAACAAATATAAGGTTTTCATTACCGGCAGTAATGCCAAGATGCTTTCTGTTGATGTAGCAATAACTTTAGGAGGTCGCTATCTTACTCGCGAGATATTTCCATTCTCATTTAGCGAATATCTGGAAACAAACGGTATTGACAGTAACGATAAATTGCTTATGGCCACTACTACAAGCCGTGCAACATTAATGCGTCATTTTGAAGAGTATTTTCAGTTTGGAGGCTTCCCCGAATGTGCCACTCTTCCGGTGAAGAGAGATTATCTTATGAGCCTTTATCAGAAAATATTTTTAGGTGATATTGCAGCCCGACACAGAGTTGAAAATATCTTCGCACTCCGTCTTCTGTTTCGTAAACTCGCTGAGAGTGTAAAGCAACCACTCTCATTTACCCGTGCTACAAACATAGTAGCATCAACCGGAACCAAGATAGGAAAAAGTACTATCATTAACTACCTTAGCTATGCCACAGATGCATATCTGATTCTTACAGTGCCGAACATAGCTAATAGTATAACCGAAAGAGTCAGCAATCCGAAATATTATTTTATTGACAACGGTATTATATCTTTGCTTGCTTTGGATATACGTACCTCTCTACTTGAAAACCTTGTGGCTCTCACTCTTATTCGTCGTTACGGTTCTACGGATGCGGTTTATCACTATAATCACGGTATAGAAGTGGATTTCTATATACCTGAGACAGCAACAGCTATTCAGGTATGTTATTCTTTGGAGGGAGCATCCAAAACATCAGAAAGAGAAACGAACGGACTTATCAAAATAAGTAAAATTCTTTCCTGTAACCGTTGTATCATAGTGACTTATGAAGAGGAAGGCAATATAGAACAGGACGGTGTCAACATAGAGATAATACCGGCATGGAAATTCCTTCTTGAAAACTAAATAAACATTCGTACAAGACCTGTAAATAGAAAGAGTTTTAATCAGATAAAAATTCT
This sequence comes from uncultured Porphyromonadaceae bacterium, assembly GCA_947174735.1. Lineage (GTDB taxonomy): Bacteria > Bacteroidota > Bacteroidia > Bacteroidales > Muribaculaceae > Lepagella. Next base: position 8,952 of record CAMWKC010000060.1, on the reverse strand, counting down.
TTAGTGAGGGCAACCGATTTATCGAATGCCGTAGGCTGTCCAGCTACGGTAATGAACAGGTGTGTTGTGCCGGGGAGCACTTCCCTTTTTACTTCAACGCCTGCCGCTTTGAGCCGTTCGTACATTGCTTCTCCCTGATCTTTCAGAATATCATAGTCTGCGTTAATAATCAGTGTAGGCGGTAATTCTGACAGATGGGTCGAGGCAGCGTTATAGGGAGATATAAGAGGCAGTTGAGAGTCATTGCCTTCAATATAGGCTTCATTAAAAGTCTCCATAATTTTGCCGTCAAGTCCATAGCCGGATTCATACTTACGCCATGACTCAGAACCGTCATTCCAGACTTTGACCACCGGATAGAACAACACAAGCGATTTTATTTTCGGTAACGAATCTGCATAAGGCGTATCTTTAAGCTGTTCCTCAGTATAAATCATTCTGAGGACTGTAGCTAAAGCAAGATTACCGCCGGCACTATCACCACCTATGGAAATAGCATTCGGGTCAATACCAAGTTTCGAAGCGTTCTCTGTGACGTATGTCAACGCCTCAATACAGGAATTAAGAGCGGCAGGATAAGGATGTTCCGGAGCAAGAGGATACTCTACAGCCAAGACACCAATTCCGGCTTCTTTGGCTAATGATGAACAGAAACGTGAACAACTGTTTATGCTTCCGAAACACCACCCGCCACCGTGAAGATAAATCAGCAACGGCATACAAGCCACTCCGTCCGGAACATATAATCTGTATTTACCATCAATATCTTCTAAAGAAATGCCTTCCGGCAATTCCGAAGGCACATTCCGAGCATTTCTCACCTCATTAAGAGCTGAGTAATCACCGGCAATAGCCGCTCTTACAGCCTGTTCCTGTTTATCCTGCAATCCTACCGGTAAACCTGAGATAAACACTTCTGCCTCTTTTGCCATTGACTGAGCATTGACTATCATACATGAAAACAATGTCAGCACCATCACAAATATTCTACTAACCATTACTTTGAACGTTCCATATCTGCTAATGATGTAAGCTTACTGGCTCGCCATGCGAGAATAAGAGCGACAGAGGTCACAGCTACGAAGGCGATTGCCGTAGAATGGAACATGTTGCCGAGACCAACGAGGGGCGAAACAACAGCTGCGAAGGCATACTTCACCACACTGAGTATGGCAGAAGCGGTACCGGCCTCTTCACGTCCAACTTCCATCGACAGAGTATTGGCGCTTGAGAATATCATACCGGAAAAAAGCAACATCGGTATAGCACAAAGTTCATAAAGCGCAAACTCTACTTCATTCCACATAACAAATGCTTCGGCTACCGCAAACACAAACATACCTACACAGCCTACAACCATAGCCTGTTTAAGAACTTTGAAACGTAAGGCCAGCCACGAACCGACACTCATTGCTAAAGCATTACCGCCGAATATCAAACCGAAAGCCATAGCGTTAAAACCATAATGCGATTGAATAATGAACGGTGCTGAAGATATATAAGCATAAAGTAAACCGATGGCAACGGCTTTAATAGTGACATAAATCATAAAACGCCCGTTGGTAAAAAGCGAACGATAGGCCTTAATATAGTCAGCAAGACTACTCGCTTTAAGACGGCGCTGAGGCGGAAGAGTTTCGTTATAATGAGTTGTCCAGAATGTCATACCCACGCCAATCGCAAGCAGCACTACAAAAATGCCCCGCCAACCTACCCAGTCAGCCATAAAACCGCCTAATACCGGTCCGAGAGCCGGAGCCACTCCGTTGACGGCACCCATTATAGCCATCAGCTTCGCAAGCTGGCGTCCCATATAGACATCAGCCGGAATAGATGTTGAAAGCACCATAGCGCCGCCGGCACCGAGGCCCTGAAAAAGACGGCAGATAATGAAGAAAGTGATGGTCTGCGAAAAGAGAGACAGCGCCGTTGACAATACAAATATAATCAGTGAGATTATCAGGATAGGTTTTCGTCCGTAGCGGTCGCTGGCCGAGCCCCACAGCACAGAGCCGAGACCCATTCCGGCCATTGCCATCGAGATACCCATCTGTGTCATTGACGGCGTGGTATGAAATTCTTTCATCATCGACGGAATCGTCGGAAGATACATATCATTGACCAATGATGAAAAGGCGCCGATGATAGCTATAAACGTTACGAACACGCCATAATGTTTCGGAGCCGGAGACAATCCGGGAGGTACCGGCTTAATAGTGGAATCAGTAGCCATTATACATTAATATTTTTTACTGTTGAAACAAAGCCTTTATACAGTATGTTCACTATTACAGCATAGAGAGTAAAGTCCTCAATCCTGACAATAGGTAAAGGACTCAGTCAGTGACTTATCAGAAAAATCGCTAATTTTGCACTGACAATCTATGCTATAAAATAACTTTCGTATAAATTAAACCCTTATCTCTGTACTGACAAAAACAATGATTATAAAAACCGCTACTCCCCAGGATGCTTCACTGATTGCCGATGCGATTCTTGAAGCTATCGGACCAGCCATTACAACAGGCCTTGCCGGAGAAAATAATTCACAAAAAGATGTCCATGATCTTTTTGAAAGACTTGCAAAGCGCACAGACACTCAATATTCTTATCTTAATACAAGAATAGCACAGACTGAAGACGGAATTCCGATGGGCGGGTGCATAAGCTATGACGGTGCTGATTTAAAACGGCTTCGCCGTCCTTTTTTTCATGAAGCAAATGCTACATTAGGTTGGGGATTGAGTGAAAAAGAAATAGAAGAGTTACCCGGAGAAACAGAGCCCGATGAGTTTTATCTCGATACCCTCATGGTTTTACCTCAGTTCAGAGGTCAGGGAGTGGCCAAGGCCCTTATCGCTGATGCCAAAAGTAAAGCTGACACAACCGGCAAACCACTCGGATTACTTTGCGACACTGACAACTTGCGTGCCTATAATCTTTACACATCTGTCGGCTTTGAAAAAATCGGTCTGAGACCATTTGCCGGTCATCTGATGAACCACATGGTGTGGAAATAGAAATATAAGCAAACAAAAGATTAAAAAACGGTGTTATATCAGTCATAAAACCCTCTTAAAAAAATATATATGACCACAGTACTATATGCTCACCCATACGAAAAGAGTTTTAATCATGCTATTCTGGAAGAGGTAAAAAGCCGTCTGGATGCCCAGAACAAAGACTATACGGTACTTGACCTGTATGCCGATGGTTTCAACCCTGCCCTTGAAGCTGCAAGTCTTAGACTCTACAGCAAAGGAGAAACTGCCGACCCCATCGCCGCCCGTTATTTGGAAACGCTTATAAAGAGTGATGAATTTATCATGATATTTCCTATATGGTGGGGTGCTATGCCAGCTATAGTAAAAGGCTTTTTTGATAAAGTTATGCTCAGTGGCAAGGCTTATCAGTACTCTCCTGCCGGTGAACTGATTCCTGATAAAATTAACATCAACAGGACAATAATATTCTCCACCTCACAAGGTCAGACCGAAATTTTTGCACCCTTCTTCCTCAATTACTTCAAACCCCTCGTGCTTGAGGCTGTAGGTATGAAGAATCTCGAATGGTACAACTGCAGCGAGACAGCACACGGACCGGCAAAGAATCGTGAAGATTTCCTCAGTCTCGTCCGGGAAAAAATATAAATACGGATACCCATTATAATGACTAAGACCTTGTATCTAAAGTTATACAAGGTCTTAGTCATTATAATGGGTATCCGTATTTACTGAAATAGTCACTCAACGTCTGTGATTTGCCTGACGTTCGTATTCGGCTGCCTTACGGTCCTGCTCGGCTGCTTTACGCATCAGTTCATTGTATTTATGCATAATTTTGTCTGCCTTGTTTTGTGTGGCCTGAGCATGACTGTACTGATGCCGGCGACTGTATTCATTAGCTTCTCGACTGTACCGTTCTGCCTGACGCAATTTCTCCTGAGCCTGCCGTCTGTAATCAGCAGCCTTGCAGCGACACTCATCTGCTTTACGCATCAGACGCTGATACTCCTTACTACTTTTAGCAGGATTATACACAGGTTTACCACCGGGGTGTCCGTGTCGATGATGTTCCACCATACTCGAAGAAGCTACCGAGGAGGTTACGGTCGTCGCCGAAACCGTTATTTCTGAAGTAACTGTCAATACAATTACCATTACCAAAGTCAATAGAAATGTACGCATAATATTTTCTTTTATAATTATAGTCTAATAACTTTTTATCATTTTGAACATAAATAAAGCATAAAGTTTAAAATACGAAAAGAATAATCTATTGTATAATCAAGTAAAAAGCAGTATCTTTGTAAAAGTTAACCTTTAATTCTTTCGTCTATGAAAATCAGTAATCCTGTTAAGCGCAATATTTCATTAACCCTCATGATCGTGGGGATTATGTGTATTATCGCCCGTGCCTGGGAAGTAATCCTAACTCCAACTTCGGGTAAATTATGGTTCGAGTTAATCAGTATTATAATTCTGACGTATATTTGTTTCGACCGATTCAGAATATTACAGAAGCGTGTAAGGAAAGGTATTATTTTTGGCACACGGTAAGCATCTGGTTAATATAATATTGTATAAAGTAGTTCAAGCTACACAAATAGTTGATAATCAGTAGGGACGCGATAAATCGCGTCCCTATGAAACACTGTAAAATAATTTCTTAGACAATGAGATTTTATTAAAGATGATAATCAAAACAAATTCTTATTCAGCTTTCGCAATTTCATCGTAAAGTTTTTCACTCAACTGATTAAGAGTTAGATTATAACAATTACCATTTCTACTTAACTCATTTGCTAACTTTGACTGAGCTACAACCGCAAGAGCTTCCTGAGCATCAAGATTAAAATGGTCTGCAACTTTAAATACAAGTTCCGCAAGTAATTTTTCAATAGGATTTTCCATAATAGAAGCAATTATTAATCACGAATCAGATAGTTTAAAGATCTTTCAGTACAGAAACAATACTGTATGTAAATGTCTCCAGAATATCTTAATCTGGAGGCAAGTATTTTTAAATTACCGGGGTTTAGATAATTCTCTCCAAATTCCTGTTTATAATCTTTTATTTCAGCATCAACTCTTGAATCGGCCACAGGACCTATTACAATATCATATTCATGAGTGTGTGAGGGTATAGTCGATTTATCTCTGTTTTTCATCACAAATTCGGCCCATTCCCAATTATTACTTTTAAATTCTTTAATCATTATACACTCAGGACATGAAGAACGATTAAATATAAACAGATTGACTTCGGGCATCCCTTCCCCTCTCAAGTCTACACTCCGATTAGCCATCATTACTGCACGCTGATAATTCGGAGTCAGGTAAAAACCTGGTCCGAAGTCCATATATTTACGTGAAAAATTAAGGTCTATCAGCTTTATTTTACAATAGCTACCATGGTAAAGTCTCATAAGGCACCGCCATTGTGAGAACAGACCTTAGAAACGTTATCTACTATGTCCTCGTAAGATAATGTCTGTTCAATTTCTTTGTATCTGGTCAAATACTCCAGTCCTTTAAATGTCTTCAGATAACGGAACGCCCTACTAAGAGAAATATTTTTTATTTTAGAATAATTGTAAATTACGGCTATAAGAAAGTCTACAGTTTCTTTATCATTAACATGAGAATTAACAACTTTAAACTGTAATTCCGACCCCATCTTACTTAATATAAATGAAGCTACTTCAGGCGTTATAGGAGCGCCGTGTTCGATTTTAGATATACGGGAAGCCTTTAAACCTATTCGTTCTCCAAGTTGACTCTGAGTTAAACCGACTTTCTCACGCTCCATTCGGATACAAGCACCTAAAGTAGTCGTTTCTATAGTTTTCTTCATTTGTAGGTAAGATTTATTTTAATTACGAAGTTAACAATAATTTTCCCAATCAGGAAAATTATTTACTTATAAAACTGAATTATTCTCCGATTACTTCTAAGTCAGAACAGAACACGAAGTTCTGTTGCTCTATTCTTCTATAATACTTTATCGTAGGCGATACGAAGTCCCCACTCAAATTGCTGAATGCCGCGGTTAGAGTAACCGGCGGAAGCGAAAAGACGCTGCATACGTATATTTTCAAGACCGGTGTCAGCTTTAATTAGGTAGACACCATTAGAAATAACGAATTGTTCGATCACTTTAAAGAGAGGTAATCCAAGTCTTTTGCCTCGCGTAGCTGCAGATAAAGCAAGTCTGTGAACAGCAGCGTATGGAGCCGCAGAGTTCCATATATCTGACAAACGGTCGTATTCATTCTCTCCGGCAAAATCAATAACGCAATATCCTACTTTCATTCCGTCAAGAAGAATCATAAAACCTCTTGAAGCGGTTATATCAGCTGCGATTACAGTCTCAGACGGATACCCGTCAGGCCACTGGTTAAAGCCCTGCACACGCTGAAAACGTCGTGCATCATCACATATATCCATTATAAACGGTATATCGTCCGGAGTAGCGAGATGTAGTTCTAACATATTACTGCTGTATTTACTAATTTTTATAGTGCGAAGTTACTCACAACCGACCGATTTTCGCTAATTTCGCAGTCCGAAATTAACACCTTTCCATCCTAAAAGCCATTTAAAATGCAGCGTTACAAGAGTCTGGTATTACCGATAGCTTTAATAGGCGGATATTTCCTACGTCAGATATGCGCTATGGTATCATTTCTGGTACCATACGTAATTTTCGCTATTCTTGTACTCACATTCTCCGGTGTAAAATTATCGCGTCTGAGACCGGCTAAACTCGATCTATGGATAGCATTGTTTCAGATAATCGTAAGCTTCGGCAGTTATCAGATAGTTATGGCTCTGACCTCAAACGAGGTAATTGCACAAGGTGCCATGATGTGCGTGCTCTGTCCTGTGGCATCTTCTGTCACTGTGGTAGCCTCGATGTTAGGAGCTAATCCGGTCCGTACCACCACTTACACTATTATAGGCAATCTGGTGGTAGCACTCACAGCACCCGTCTATATTTCCCTGATAAGTGAAACAGACGAAAATTCACTGATTGATTCTCTTACTATGATATTCTGCAAAATTGCTGTAGTTATTGCCCTGCCCTTCTTTGTAGTGTTACTGTTACAGAAATATCTGGCCGCTGTCAATACTAAAATAGCAACATACAAACATTGGTCATTCTATCTGTGGGCTTTCGCACTCTTTGTTACCATAGGTCAGACAGCCGATTTTGTTGTCATGAAATGGAAAGGAGATGTCACAAATGTATTCTGGCTCGGAGCTGTGTCGTTGGTGATTTGCTTTATACAGTTTTCAGTCGGACGACTGATAGGAAAACACTACAATGATAAAGTAGCAGGTGGCCAGTTGCTCGCACAAAAAAATTCAGCTATGGGAATATGGATAATCAATACTTTTCTTAACCCTATAGCCTCAGTCTCCATGGCCTTCTATTCAATATGGCAAAATATCTTCAACAGCTGGCAGATATACCGTAAGTCAAAATCTAAGTGAAAATATAGTCCTGCAGACGATAGGACAACCACTCTTATAAGCTCTATACTATCAGACCGAATATAAAGGTTATTATATCGGTCTGTCTAAGGCTGTCAAACCAAAAAATCCTATCATCATGCGGCATCTGTTATCATTAATCATCGCGGTTATTACTGTATCTGTATTTTTCGTCATCTATGCCAATAATCCGGCATGGTTCACCCTCGAATTCAATAAACCGGTTACTTCGGAAGAAACTTCAGAAGCTACGGAGACCACTCCGGATTTTAAAGAAGAGGAGCCGGCAGTAGCGGAAATCATACAGAATGAAGAAGAGGATGACTCCGAATCAGAACCATATTACGGCGATACAATCGCACAATACGATAACACAACCGTGTGTATATATTTCGGTGGAGAAACGAGCACACAAGAAGTATCTTCTGTTGACCAGACCATGTTTATTACTTTGCGCGAAGGCGCCACGCCGGATACCTGTCTCATAGTAGATATGCATAACGGAGTATGGACCGACGGAGAGACTATATACATTAAATTCGGTATCGATACATTATGTGCCAATATCCGCAATCTGCCATACGAAATTAATCTGATGGATACGTACGCCGCTGACAAAGGTTGGGAAAAACACAATTATTCACACTCTTTTCAGATATCGGATTCTTCATGGGACTGTAATTTCTTCTTTCAGGCCTATCTACCTCATGATGTGCCTGAATGGACACGTAAGTTTATGAAAACTATAATCAGTAATGATATAACTGCCCTATATCTTGACAACAAAGGTATGGGTAAGGTACTGAATCAATACTACGGAATAGTAAACGAACCGAAACGACTCAGAAAGTTAGATGCTGCTTCCGCAACTCCCGAACAGATAGCTGCTCACTATGCAAAAGAACATGAACGCCTCTACAGACGCGATTATGATAAAGCCGATGAAGACGGACGGAAATTAGGACCTAAGTACGACTACCTCTTCAAGATGAATCCGGCATGGCAAAGTAAAGACAATAAATACATTACCTACCGATTTTATACTTTTTACTACAATATGGGTATGCACGGCTACATGGAAGAATATTATCTGACTTTCGACAAAGCTACAGGCAAACTACTTGGAGTCAATGATATTTTCAAACCAAAAAAATTCGATTCTGTCATTGCTAACCTTGAAAAACGTATTAACGATTACAAGCACGAATACATGAATCCCGAATCTGTATTCACAGCTGATTTAGGCGAAGATAATATTGAAACCAACTCTTCAGAGCTACTTAAAGAAACAGTTAAAGGGAAAATATATCCCCGGCCCGCAATGACAAATAAGGGTGTTGTGTTTACCTATCAGCCTTACGAAATGGGAGCCTTCACAGAAGGTGTGATTCATTTTGTAGTTCCCTACTCGGAAATCAACAATACATTAAAAATCAAATAACACAGTTGTACC
>CAMWKC010000059.1 GCA_947174735.1 uncultured Porphyromonadaceae bacterium | reverse complement strand
GGGCGCTCCATACGCCGCCGAAGCCCTCCGTAATCTCAACGAAGCCGGCGACGGCCGACTGAAACTCGTCCCTGTAGAATAAGCTCCTTATCTTAACTTTATGGTTAAAAGTAAGGCCTAAAATGGTAAAAAACAGTAATTTATTATTTATTTAATTTCTTTTATATGAAGAAGTTCTTTCTTTATGGCGTAATGACATCAGGGCTCATGCTCACGGCATGCAGCACCGACGACGTGCTGACGCCTGAATCCGGCACTGTTCTCGACAAGGATCAGACCCTGTACGTAAGTATGCGTATCAGCGGTGATGCTGCCGGAGGCACGCGAGCTAGCTCCGACAACGGCTCCCCTGAAGATGGAGGCACAGATTTCGGAATCGGTACCGATCAGGAGCATGCGATCAACAACGCATACTTTGTCTTCTATGATGAGACGGGAACTGTAGTAGGCGATATCGTGCCCATCGATATGTCTGACATGACAGTTGACACCTCTCCCGATGGTGCCACAGTGGAACAGTCATACAAATCGGTAATTCCCGTAAGTGTCCGTAAGGGTGAGAAGAAACCTACACAGGTGATTTGCTATCTCAACCCTATCTCCCCCTCTACACTCCAGCAACCGCTAAGCCGTATCCAGACCGTAAGTCGTACTGCCAACACTACTACCGTCAACGGTAAGACCTACATGGCGATGAGTAATTCGGTCTACTATCCGGATGAAACGAACCTGAAGTCCGAGCCCCAGATAGCTGTACCTATCCCCTCGGATGCACTCTATTCTACTGAAGAGGGAGCCGAGCAGGCCTTGGGCGAAGGCAATACCGTGAATGTTTATGTAGAGCGTTATGCTGCGAAATTAGCGTTTAAGGGTAAGAAACCGGAGGACTATAAGACAGCCACTCGTATCTACAACGCAAACGGTACGCAGACCGTTAACCCAATTACCCTTTCTTTCACTCCTCAGTACTGGGCCGTGAATGCTGAAGCCAATACCACCTATGTCATCAAGTCGTTCCGTGAGGTATCGGAAGCCGGTGTGCTGCTACCCAATAATTATACCTACGGTACCCTCAATCAGTACATCAATCCGGCTGAACATGGCGCAGACAATAATTGGGAATATGGCGAAGCAGCCCCGATACTCGATGAGACAAACCTCTGGAACTGGAACAACCCCGAGTACCACCGTTCCTACTGGGGAATGTCACCTGCATACTTCCAGAATATATATCCTGAAGTTTCTTCCGATTTAAAGGAAATGGAAGCTAATGGAATCACGATCAACCAGAAGTACATCTCATACGATGAGCTAAAAGAGGGTAAGTACGGCTATACGGTCAACCTTGATCCTGAAGTCACTGTACCCCCGAGATACTTTAAAGAGACCACAGTAGGTAGCATGGCACTTCAGTCGCAGAATCCTGCGGCAGCCGTGGCCTCAATCATCTACGTAGGCCAGTACAGTATGAGTATCAATGGCACTGCCGTAAACGATAATCCCGGTTTCTACACATATCTCGTAGGCCCGGTTGACGGAGTAGATGAGGATCGTCCCTACATATACTTTGAGAATGAAGATGGCACTGCCACCAGCAAGATTGCCCAGGGTGAGTCGATGCTCAAGCGTTTCTTCGTTCAGCAGACAATACTCTACAAGAGGAGTACTGACGAGGAGGGCCATGATGTATATTCCCGTCTGATGTATAGTAACGCACAAGACCTGCAGACACTCATAGCCGCACTTAACGTATCGGAAATTTCCGATAAGGTAAAGGTGGCATACGATGGCATGGAAGACACCAAACTCAAGCTTCAGAACAATACGCGCACCTTGCAGTTCAAGAATTCCGAGGCAGCGTCGGGTATCTTCATCTTAACTGCCGACGGCTATAAAGAAATAGTAGCCGATGAGACCCAGTCACTCGAGAACTATCAGATCCGTTTGACTGAAGCCAATGTGATCCTAATGCGTCAGGTGGGTGTGTCTTACTATTACAAGACCGGACACGGCTACTTTAACATTCCTATCCGTCACCTTGGCTGGTATCGTAAAGGTAACACTCAGAAAGACTTGAACTCCACAGCTATCAACTGGACCCTCGTACGCGTGGGTGACTTCGGACTGGTACGCAATCACAGCTATGATATCGAGCTCAACAATATTATCGGTCTGGCTTCCGGCATCGGCGATGATGGAAATCCCATCGTGCCTCCTGCAAATACCGAAGACTACTTTATGGCATACTCGGTACGTATCCTGAAGTGGGCTCTTGTGCCCAAGCAGAGCGTAAACCTCTGAAATAAGTAGGGTGTCGCACAGCTTCAGCGATACTACGAGGCCGCGTGCGGCACCCTGCCCATATAAAAACCATATAATAACTATGCTTCAAGATAAATTCATCGACACACTCAGAACGGCAGTGACAGCCTCCGTCACAGCGGCAGCTCTGTGTGGCTGCTCTCTGATAAAGGAGGACCTCCCGGAGTGTCCCGCACGGCTGTCACTACAGTTTGTGTATGACTATAACCTCCTGATGACCGACGCCTTTCCTTCGCAGGTGAAGAGTGTCAACGTATGGGCCTTTGACCATACGGGCGCGTTCGTGTGGAGCGGGAGCGCCTCGGGTCCCGCTCTGAGTGAGCGTGGATTTGTCATGGAAACCCCACTTGCAGAGGGTACCTACAACTTTATAGCCTGGTGTGGTCTTGAGGGCAACGCCGACTTTACCCTCGCCACCTATACTCCTTCTTCAAAGGAGGATCTGGAGCTGAAGCTTAACACCATTACCATAGACGGTCTGAACGTCAGCTCTTCACATTTTCATCCTCTCTTCCACGGCATGGTCTCTGACTTTACCTACACGGTAAACTCCACGGAACCCTCTCTTGCCACAGTCACCATACCGTTGATGAAAGACACCAACGACATAGCGGTGATGCTCCAGAACGAAGACGGAACGCCTCTGGATAAGAATGATTTCTCCGTCACATTCACATACGCCGACGCGGATCTCGAATGGGACAACGCAATCACTCCCGACAGTCCGACAGTGACTTACCGCCCATGGAGCACGCTTTACGGCGAGACTACTACAATAGAGAACGCCGCTCCCGGTCAGCCGGTAGTCTCAACGCTGCTTTACGAAATGTCTGTGAGCCGTCTCATGGTCGACGGTAACGCATATCTTGACGTGGTGCGTAACGAAGACCAAGTCACCATCATACATATACCTCTCATAAAATTCTTTCTTCTCGAGAAAGGAAGCCGTTTCGATCATTTCGGCGAACAGGAATACCTCGATCGCCGGAGCGACTATTCGGCACTCTTTTTCCTTGATAGCAATAAAAACTGGTACACTGCTGCCGGTATCTATATAAATGGGTGGGCCTTAGTGCCTCCGCAGTCCAACTAAATCGACACATCATTCATTGACGTTTTTCTGATTCCGATGAGACTCTATATACCGCTATTTCTTCTGATAGCTCTCTTTCTTGCGGCATGTTCGACGCAAGGAGAACCTCCTGGTACTCCTAAAGACGAACCTTGCGATGACATATCTCTGCGTTTCCAGATCCTGACCACCGTTCCCGGAACGGGAACCAGAGCGGATACCGATCATAATGAAACTGACAGTGAATACAGGCAATTTGAGGACGGCATTGATTTTAGCAATCTGTGTCTATTCGTGTTCGTAAGAAAGGCTTCTGCCGTAGACGATGATGAAAAGCTGATTTTCAAAACTAATGATTTCTCGTCGGCCAACGATACTATGGTCTACATCAATGGTACCTATGGACTCTACGATGTAGATATGACCATTCCTAAGCAACAGCTCGGCCGCATAATCTTCGGTGAGGATTCTGAGGAGATGCTAGATCCTAACAGTACGGAAAACGTAGTTTTCAGAATATTACTGGTAGCTAACGCCTTTGCATCGTCAGAGACCGAGGAAGAGCGAAAAGCGAAGTGGGAGGAAGTAGACGGCACTATATTTAAAGAAGTGATAGACCAACTGGAAAGGTGGAGCTGTCCGATGAGCGCCATCTATAACGCCGGATATGCCGGTGATGATCTGACCGGCTTCTATACGATGGACCCTATGCCTATGTTTGGTACCAACATGTCGGTCGTCAGCCAGAGGGAGCTTTACTACAGCCGCCCTGAGAACAGGGTCAATCTTGAAGACATTGATATGCTCCGCAGCCTGGCCAAAGTGCGTGTCATAGACAACATCACCGGTAAGAACGAAGAAGGCTATCCGCGAGTAGAGTCAGTGAGGTTCATAGGTTCGCAGACCGACGTAATGGTTCTTCCAGCAGGTGCGGTCAACTATGTAAATGGTAAACAAGTGCATGCTCCGCGCATAGCGGAACCCGACAAAGTGCTCAATATGCTTGATGCCCCAGTCTATAAGCTTGGTGTAGTGCCTGCCGGCTTGACCGGCATACCGGCCGAAGAGCGTAAAGGAGCCGTAATGATGGCATACGTACCTGAGCAGGAGATCGGTCCCGTAAACAACGATGTGGCCGGAGAAGGAATGCCGGTGTTCCGAATCACTGTGAATTTCGGCACGGGCTTAACCAACGAATATGATATCCCCATGACTCACTACGGAGAAAACAATTTCCATTTCGGAAACAATATCCTGCGCAACCACGTGTACACACTCTCCGTAGATGCTGCGGCATTTGCTGATGCCAATATAGTGGTCAGCCCATGGACGCCGGAATATTTAGAGATCGATTTCTCTGAAAACTTTGCGATGGCCGAAGATGGGGCCCTGGCATTCGTCAATGGTACTTACGCCTTTCTTGAACCTCAGACAGGACGGTTGGTACTCAACGATTATCCACAAGCCGTGACAGGTTCTTTCGGCATATCCGAGCCCGAGGGTGCACGCTGGGAGGCTTCACTTGTCACAATAGGAGGGGAACTGAATGTTATACAGTTCGTGACTGGTACTGGGGCCGATGGCAAGCTGCAATACAGCAACCGTATCTCCGGAATTATCGACGGCCAGAAAGTAACCTTCTACGTCGGAGCGACTCAGAGCGCCTCAAATGTGCCACGCATGGCACTACTACAAGTGATGGTGACCTTGCAAAGCGGCTTGACTATTCCGGTCACTATCCTCAAAAGTTCTGATTCTGAATATGGCGATGACATAAAGAATATTACCTTCATACAGAATCCCCAATAAATGCAATTCAATGGCAATTCAGATATATAAAGATTTTGCAAGGCATTGTGCGGTAGGTATTCTGACGCTCACAGTGCTGGGAACAGGTTTTGTATCCTGTTCTGACGAATTAGACATTCCGGCACCCGTTGTGGTCGATAACGGAATAGAGAAGGGATATCTTAACATTCGGCTTAAATGCGATAAGAATGTCACCCGAGCTGAGGAGCCAGGTGTGGATAATCTTAACGAGAACCAAATCAATAGCGTAACACTCTGCCTTTCACCATCGGCTGGCGACCGTACCGATAAAGACGCGCCAGTATTCATGCATACTTTCGAAAATCTCGGCGCCAACGGTGAGGTGATGTTACGTATACCCCTTACGGCAGAGTTGGTGACCAGATTGTTCAATGAGGATAGCTCGAACACATGTCGTATGTTTGTGGCGGTGAATGTCGATCCGGGAGAAGCGAAGACAGAGGCAGACCTAAGGAAACTGACTGTAGAGTCCACATTCGCCAGCAAGATGGAACAGGAATGCTTCACTATGGACGGTGATGCTGTGATGACTTACCATCCGGCCCCCGACGTTTCATCGGCTAATGCATACGGTGAAGTGACTGTGCAGCGTTCGGCCTCCAAGATTACACTCGCTCTCAAGGTAGATAGCGAGGTGGAGGAAGTGGTAAATGGTGAGAAGCTTATTTGGACACCTAATCTTACCGGAATGAGAGTTATGCTCCAGCAGGGCGTACAGACCTCAACTCTCGATCCAAAGCCGGAGCCGAATATGCCAGCAGATGTATATTTCAACACTCCGAATGATTTGATATATGATTTCAAGGAGGTGTCGCGGAGTACGGACGATCCATACGCGGAGTATGACCGTGAACAGGAGAAACCGTTCTATACCTATCCTAATCAGTGGACAGGAAATCCCGACGAGCGTCACGGTACCTTCATGATGCTCAGTGTGCCTTGGTCTCACGACGGAGGCACAACGTGGCGTACCTGCTATTACCATGTACCAATAGTGAAAACGGATGATTTCTTAATTGTACGCAATCATTCATATCATATTTATCTCCACGTAGGCGTACTTGGCAGTTTCGTGCCTGAGGAACCACTAGAGATTGAGGGTGATTACTACGTTGCCAACTGGGGCCAAGAAAACATCGACGTGGACATCAAGGACTACCGCTATCTAGTGGTGGACCAGAACAACTATGTAGTGAACAATGAAAACTCCACAGCCATCCCTTTCTATACCTCACATGAAACTGTAGTGACAAATGTGAAGATGAAATTTTATCGCTATAACTTCTCTGATCAAGGCTCTGAGTTTGCCGTGGAGGTCGACAAGAATCAGAATGCCCGTTCGCTTACCGACGGCGGAGAAGCAGTATATGAATGTGAGTTTGATAATGAAAATAATATCTTAACTCTGTCGCACATATTGGATATATGGGTACCTTATAATTCATCTAAAGAGGAAGTGTTGCTTACGCGAGGCTTAGATAAAGGTGCTATCGAAAATGTTAGAGATGCCAATGGTAGATATTTCCTTGATAATACGCAAGCTCTAAATAATGTACTTAATTCCATTGCGTATTTCGTGAGAAAAGAAGGGGACGGTGAATATTCGAGAATCGAATATGAAGTTACTGTACAACACAAGGATGTATTTGAGGGTACAGCGGGTATAGATCCCAATCTTTATAAGGAAACTGTAAAAATAACTCAGTATCCAGGTATATATATAACGGCTATACAAAATTATGCTGAAAGACTTAGCAATCGTCAATATACTCCAGGTGCAATGGGTAATACTATTATCAATGGGCGTTTTGATAATACAAGATACATCCTCCCTGAGGCAGATAATATGACTAATTGGCCGGATATAAGAAAAATTATATACAATTACCGAAATTGGGATTACTCGCTTGGTTTAGGATTTCCTCCTAATTACTTTAATTGGAATCCCAATTTATATCTTGTGACAATAACTCAACTTTCTCCTGGTACACATTATCAGATAGCAGATCCTCGCTCATATAATGTCAATAATTATCTCGCAAACGATGATCCCGATACTGGATATACAGTTGATGGAGGCTCTGATAAAGTCTTTGCATCTCAATATTGGTATTTTGGTAAAGGTAATGATAATGAAATATTAGAGGGTAGTCCATATTCTGCACCGAGGTCATATAGTACTAGATGGTGGGAAGAATATGTATTACGAGGATTCATCACGGCTCCGGCTTTAAATGAATCACAAAACCGTACGCTAAGATACTACTATCCTACTCGTGAAAGTGACGATAATAAATACACTATCGCACCTAAATTTAGAATTTGCTCCAGTTATGGAGGTACTTCCTCATTTTTAACTCGCGAGATGGCTAGACGAAGAGCAGCTGCATATCAAGAATTAGGATATTGTGCAGGTCGATGGAGATTACCTACTTTAGGCGAGGTTGAATTTGTAATTAAACTCGCTGCTGATCAGAAGATTCCTCGTCTGTTTGGTACTACATCTTCCGGGACATGGTTCTACTGGTGTGCTCAAGGTGCCGTAAAGGTACCCGACGGTAGTGTTGAAAATCCGGATATAGTAATCGAGGAGAGGCCTACAGGAGGCGCATCTGGTAATGCTGTGGTTCCGTTCACCGGTAACGACTATCGTGATCATGCCCGCTTTGTATATGATGAATGGTATTGGGGAGATGGTACTCTCACACCTTCCTCAGCTACTCCAAACGCAACTAGTCCTACCTATACCTATACATGGGGTGATCGACTTAAATCCAATCCTATAGAGTAATATGATATGAAGACTAATTTGATAAAACATATCTTTGGAGTGTTGGCACTCATGCTCTTTGGCTGTACAGCGGAAGAGTTCTACTCCTTGGAGACAGGGATGAGTGATGACTTTGCACGTGTGGATGGTGATAAGATAGTAATCAATATGGTGGTTGATGCCGCTGGTCTGCACACCGTAGGAACCCGTGCACTCGGAACAGACGACTACAGCGATATGCAGCTCTATCTTGTGGAGTTCGTTGACAACGGCAGTCCGTTGATAAATACCCTCCGCACAGTTTATACTCCCGATTCTGAAACACTGGGGACCGATAGAGTGGTCTACAAGGTGACTTTAGACCAGTCGGATCAAGCACGTATACTTCATCTCATTGCTGTACCAAAAAATGAAAAACTGACATTAGAATATGGTATTGAGAGTGTAATAATACCAAGTTTAACTGTCACTGGACAGAAGCCGGCCTACTGGCGGCGATTAACCTTCCCTTACGGATATTCACAGGAGGTAGAAGGCGAGGTCACGCCTACAGCTGACTTAGAGAAGCTTAGACACGTGGCTCTCATACGCAACCATGCATGTGTGTCGGTGACGAATGAAAGTAGCAATTTTACGCTCACCGGATTCGCTATCGTAAATAATCCTAACTCCGGTACTGTAGCCCCTTGGAATACTAAGGGCTCTTCTTTTCCGGAATTTCTTAATAGTGAGCAGCTAGCTCTCGGTTTCGCAACACTGTCGGCCAACTATTCCGGAGTTATACCTTCAGGACTTACTTTCTCCAATCCGGAGGCGGGACCTGTAGTTGAAGACGATGTAGCACCGAAGTACCTGTATGAACGGCCTTTCAATTCGATACGCCATACCTATATAATTATTAAGGGACGGCGCTCAGGTGATACAGAGGATTCGTATTATAAGCTCGATTTAGGCAAGAACGATGATAACGGTGTATTTCGCTATTATAGTATACTGCGCAATTACAACTACAATATTGTGCTTAAGAGTGTGGCTACTAAGGGATATAGCTCGGCGCTTAAGGCTGCACAGGGTGTGGTCTACAACAACTTTTCGTTTGATATCGAGCTGGAAAGTATGCTCAATATATCTGATGGTACCGAGGTGATGTACGTTAACTTTACCACGGCTGTACTGACTGAACCGGAGATTAAGACACTTGACTTCAAATACCGCTATCGTAATCTTTCGGCTTCCACTCCGACATACAACAACGGTGATGTTAACTTCATCGGCCTGACCCCGGGCGACGTTATAAAAAGCGTGGTAATTTCTGAGGTCGACGATGCCGAGGGGTGGCGCAATGTGAAGATTGAATGTTATCCGGCTCAGACAGAAACCAAGACTCAGTCATTTACTATCGTAAAAGATTCAGGCCTCGGGCGCACGGTCAATCTTATCCTTCACCGTAAGTGGACGCTCACCAACGTGAAGGAGTTTGCGGGTGTACTGGAGAACTGGAACGCATCGACACCCTATGAGAATATAGCTGGCCCTAACAATGGCGATGACTTGACAATTTTCTTCGATGTGCCTGATAATCTGCAGGAAGCAATGTTTCCGATGACTTTTCTGCTAGAGTCTGACAGACAGAATATTGAGAATAATCCCTTGGGTATGCTTGTGGTGAATTACGGTACGTCGGGTTTTCCAAGTGTGCAGGGAAGACGCATCAAGTATGAGAAGACAGTGACATGGACCCAGTATAATGACTCACTTACGAACGATCCTTATGATAATGGCACAGCAATAAAGAATGCAGACGGAACAGTGACGCACCGTGTACGTTGCCGTTTTCGTACTATTTTAGGTTTGGATAATCTTGACGATGATGATACTCAGACACAGGTGTTGATTACTAATGATAACTTCAATAGTGCCCTTGTAACGTTTGAGCGTCGCACGAACGTAATTCCGGAATTGTAAGCCTATAGAAGAGGTATCTTACCTCCTTACCAAAGTCTTTCCTTACCGTGGAACTTTTGCCGATGCCAGCGTAAGAACAGACAGAAGAACGCAGAGTTTTCGTGGAGATAGTCTAATTAACCCTCACAATGAAGGGCTTTCTGATGAGCCAAGAGAAATGCACGATGGAAGTGTAAGTAATTCGGAAGAATAAATGAACATATAAGGCTTTTTGAAGAAGTTGATAAAGTGAGATGTTCCCTGCCCGGAGAGACTTCGATTGACAGCATAGAAGATACTGTCAGTCGAGACATAATTCTGCAGGTTGAATCCATTTCCCTTTGAGCATTCTCCAAATAGTCTCGGTTATGTTAAGATAAGGGAAATAAGGAGACTAGGAGAAAAGGTAAAGTCCCTGTTTCTCCCGCATCTTTCTCATTTTTCTCATATACCTGCTTCTATGTACTGTAAAAATCGTGCTAATATGTACATTAT
>CAMWKC010000058.1 GCA_947174735.1 uncultured Porphyromonadaceae bacterium | reverse complement strand
GTATTAATCAATACGTTACAGTTATTTATGATTTCTTTTTCAGATAAAAAATCGTAAAGAAAAGAAAAATCTTTCTTTACGATTTTTTATTTGTATAGTAATCAATATATTAAACTCAAAAAATCGAAAAAATCGAAAAATCGAAAAAATAATTTCTTTGTTTTTTCTTGAGTCCCACGAAACGGAAAACATTTGTGCCCGTGTTCCCTCTCTGATAATCAATTAATTAGCGGGCACAAATCATTTTTTTATATTTCGGGTACAGTGCCCGATAGCGGGCACAAACTGTTTTTAATAGAAGTGTGCCCGTTAAATATATGAAATTTAATAGTTTATAAAGGCGGGCACAAAGGCACAGTGAAAAGAGTGTTTTTAGTCTCGGAAAACAATAAAAAATATTTTCGATTTTTCGATTTTTCGATTTTTTTGGAGTAAGTTGCTGTAATAAAGCGTACTAAAAAAACGGAAAAACGGAAAATCTTACGAAAAAAAACGAAATAATAATGCTAATTATGATAAATGTGAGATAATTAGCACGCCGAGCGTGTTGCCCGGCGTGTAAGAAGCTTTGGTTTTATCTTATAATAACCCTTCTTCTTCTTTGACTATTTTTTTAATAACTTCTACCTTCACGGAGTCATATTCTGACTTATCATATATAGATATAAGGTACAGAATACCGTTTTTTTGGATTGTATTAAATGTGATAATTCTTGCTCCTCCTGATTTACCTTTCCCTTTAGAAGTTATAGCCATTCTGACTTTACGTATTCCGCCTCCTAAATCGGTACCCATCTCCGGATTCTTTTCTAAATCCTCTATAAAATGCTCGTAGTCCTGTTTAAAACTACGGTATTTTTTTTCAAGTGGCTTTGCCGCTCTTATAAAGTTTAATGTAGGCTTGACTTCCATTAGTCAATCAAAAATATCTTTAGCATTTGGCAGTTCTAACTGCCCTTCCTGATGCAATCTTATTTCTCGGAAAGCCTCTCTTAGTTCAGCTTCAAAATCCCTTTTTATTCTCTCTTTCTCCATCAGTTTATTACACATTGTCCTTACCTTCCTTCCCTGTGTCTTACCGCTGGCTCCCCTTGCGGTTCTCACCGGCTTTTGCAGTATATTCTTACTGCGTAACTGTTTAATTGTCTTTTCCATGTGTTTAATTTTTTGCTTTATTAGTTAATTACCTTTTGCAAAGATAACAAATTTGTTATGTATGTTACATAATAGTTATCTTTGCATGAAATTAAAAACAAGAGATATGGACGCATTATCAATAAGAGATTTCCGCAATGATCTCGCGGCATCGTTTGACCATGCTCCGGAGGATCTAACGATAACTCCTGCCTTACAAAAGCGTATCGATGAAGCTGAGGCTGCATGTCGTGAAGGTCTCTGTGTGTCATGCAGCACTACTGAAGAACTTGATTTATTCTTCGACTCTCTGTGATGATAAGCTGTCAACTAAAGAAAACAATGTTGACAGCTTACATAATATAATGTTGACAGCTAATATCTTGTGATTTCCAACTCCAACAATTTTAATACTATTGGCTGCTTATGTTGGATTACAGTTGTTCCGACTTAGGTTATTTATTTGCCAGCTTATCTACAATTTTATCTGCCATATCGTTTACCGGATTAGTTTTTTTGACCGCCTCCACCATACTTTTAATGGCACCTACGATATAGCTTTTTATATCTTTCTTAAGTCGTCCTTCCGATTGTAGCTGACGAGCTACTATTAGCTTGTCCTGTAATATCGTTCTTAGTTCCTGTCCGAATATGCTGTAAGCATCTCCCCATATATCACGTGTATTTTTTAGTTCTGTTTGTGTAAATCCTATTATATCTGTAAGGTATAATCTCACTTCTTTGTCCTTTACTGTCCATGAGAAATTTGTTCTCCTTTCCTCTAATGATGCTTGTAATTTTTTATTTTCGTTTTGTGGACATCTTTTCGGTATTATCTTAATATGAGTATATTTTCTATTTCCCGGTAACTTGATTTTTTCATAGTCAAAAGACCATGGAGCTTTTTCGTCAAGATCTTTTTTTGCCGGCTCTATAACTCTTTTTATAAAGTCTTTTGTCTCCTTATATTTGTCTTCGATACAGAACCATCTTTTTATGTCATCTATTGCGAGTGTAGGATGAAATTCTTTTTTGGGATTACTTACGTATTCATAAAATCTCATTGAATAAACGCTTTTGAATTTCATTGCTACCTGCAATTCAAAAGCATGGAAGCCCCTTGAAAAATCAAGAATACAACGCCATATAATATTGCTTACTTCAAAAGTTACAACCTTATCATATTTCTTTATTATCGGATCTGATATAAGATGCATTGCACCCCATATACTACTGTTTTCGAAAACAATCTTTTTATCCATCAGAGCCAATAACGCATTTTTAACAGCCATGTGATTATGGTCTTCTTCTCCCTGAAGTATATACTTTATCGGCATAGTTATTTCTTTCTTCGGTTTTTTCCGTAGTTTATCGAAAGTCAATCCCTCTAATTTTTCACCTTGTAAACACTCCTGAGCAACATACACACAGTAGTAAAGAATACGTTTCTCGAAAACCGAGAAATCGTATTTTGCAGTAGTCAGTATATAGGTCTGTATTACCCTTGATGCTTCTTCAGGAGAAGTAATTTTAATGACCTTACTATTAGCTCTTGATTTGTCCATAATACTCTAATTTTTAAATGACTTTGCAAAGTTAATAATTAAATCGGACAACTGCAAAACGGTTGTCCGACTTAATTTTTATATGTACTATAAATGTCCGATTTCATAGCTTAAAATGTACTATAAATGTCCGGTTATGTACTATAAATGTCCGGTTTCGCCTTTGCAATTTATTGAATATCTTTAAAATGACTTAACCGATAGCATATTATATCTTATGCTTTAGATAAGCATGTAGGACTTTTAAAGTAATGCAGTGAGCGTAGCGAGCTGCATTACTTTAAAAGTCCCGACAAAGTAAGGCAAAAAAGAGCAAAGCAAAAAACTCGGCCACCCGGCCTGAGGGTAGAAATCTTTGGGGCGCGTTAAAATTTGTTAATAAAAAATCGTTTTATAAGTTAACAGTTAATTATACATAACAAAGTCATGTTATATTTTGACCACCCTGTAAAACTCCCCTGTCATGACCTTACCCATGCCTGACGATGCCGACAGAGATACTGTAATTTTTCGGCAGATGTACGGTTGGCCGTGTACATAGAATAGGCTTTCGACGTCCGGAATACTGTCTGCGATAAACTGAAACGTGTACTTAACCTTAGGGTCGATATAATCGGAAAGCTGCCCATCGAGTCGGCAAAACCTTTCTGTAGAATATATTTTGCCGGCTACATCGACATCTACCAACGGCCACGGACGTTTGTCAACGTCCGGATTTTGGAAGGCGATAAAGATTTGCGAATAGAATTCCGACGAATTATCCTCCGAATGTATCTCAATATCGTGTTGTGCCCGGTCATACGACATCACGATTTCCGATGACAGCCACACACCGTTCGGCAGTCGTAATCCTTTCGGGCGTTCTGTCTGCTCGAAATATCCTGTATCGAGAGTTCTGGAAGTACTGTCATCGCCTGATGACAGAGGCAGCCAGATGACTTTGCCCGTAAGGTCATAATCGACTGTTGCCGGACATACGTCCAGCGTCGTATAATTATCGTTTTCGTTGTAATCCTTCGGTGCAAAGATGTTGACCGGCTCCCACTGTATAAACTTTGCATACGGATATTGTTGGGCGGTGGCATCGTCTGTGTGACCTGCGGAATATATAATTACTGTACGTGGCGAAAACCACGTATCAATTTCCGCACAATACACCAAATTACCGGATCCTCCGCCTATAACATGCCGATGGCCGTCGCTGTCTCCATAGTGCATATCTCCTGACAGTTGTTCTACGGTCTCGACTCGTCCGGGTGCCCATACGGGCGATTTTGACTTAAATACCCAGGGACACACCCAATATTTCCAGATTGTGGCCGAATTATCCGTGTATTTTACGCGCTTTGTCGGCAAAAAATCACTATCCTCTGCCTCCCGGTCTATCTCCGAAGAATACTCGTCTACGACTCTGTTAAGCACTGTGACGCCGGCCCCTGACAGAATATGTGTGTATGTATCAAATGTTATGGCCTTTGCTTGCTCGTCGATACGGAAAACCCCCTGCATAAACAGGCCCATTTGCTCGTAAAACTCTCTTACGGTCCAATGTGGGAGCGCTGCGGCAAAATCTGTAATACCCCACACTCCCGGCAGAGTATTACAGATTATTGCCTTACGCCATTTGTCTATTACTGCTATACGTCGGAAATCCGATGTATAGCCGGCCATCAGTGCTACCCGCTGGAGTATATATATCAGTTTCGGCTGCCATGACAGGCGCCTTGTCTCATCGTGCCAGTGTCCAAGGTCAACAAAACGGTTATTGACTACATCATACTGCTCTGTTCGCCACGGCAGACACACTGCATCTAACGGTCCGCTGTCCGAGCTGCCGTTAATCGCCTGCGAAGGCTTAATCTTAGACGGGTCGGTTTCCGGGTACCTGCCTAAATCCAACTCGTCAATATAAAGAGTATCGAGCGGTGAATCTGTACCGTCAGGCGTAGCATTGACGATAAACTGTGCTGTTACGGCTGACTCGTCAGCCGAAGTGATTACCAGCGCTCCGGAACGGCTAAATTCCGGCGCTATGATATGGCACTGCATCAGCCTCGGCTGCTTATGTATGTCTGCGCGGTGAATATATCCGAAGATATCTATATTCTGCTGACAGCCTCGCAACGGAAAAGTCATGTTAAATGTATATCCGTCCGAGTCTGAGAATAGTCTCGATTCTGTGACAAAATCAAATGTAGTCTTATCCTCTAAGCAAGCCTCCTGACCCTCTATTATGACTGTAATCATTTGTATTTTTTCTTATTATTAATAATCCTGTTATAGTTGCTATAAGCATTATTTATGCCGTTTGGCCCTGTAACTGAGTTGATAGTAACAAACGGCTCATCAAGACGTTTGGAAAGTCTTTCTAACACATCTGTAAGTCGGCTATCCTCCGAGTTGGCTGCCTCTGGAACCGTTGCCGGAGCACTCGCAATGGTACTGTTAACTGTCCTCACTCCTGATACTACAGCCTCCGAAGCTCTGGCGGCCCGTGCCGCCGATACGGTAGCGACGACACGCGAAGCATCGTCAAAAGTTATTGATCCTACGTAATTATTTTGTCGTGCCAGACCTGCGGCGGCTGCCAGCGGTTTGAGCAACGACACATCGCCAGATCGCTGTGCACGCTCAAGCAGTGTGATGACTGCGGCGGCCTCCGGATTGTTAACCAAATCCTGTGATGCTACCCATTCTCCTGCATGTACTACGCCGGCTACATCGTCTCTGCGGCCCTTCGGAGTAAAACCACCCTCGGAATAACCTTGAGCCTTTGACGCCTCGGCCTGTTTTTTGAGCAATGCTACATTTGCCATGCCGGCAGCCAATGCTACAGCAGCAGCAGCCGGAGCCAGCGCCGGACCGACAACCGGTATAGCAGCCGTCGATGTATATGCATTGATAGCGCCTGTTACCGATTGACCTACTGCCTGTATAACCTGCATCGAAAAAGCGGCCTCCTGTGCCTTATTTTTGATTTCGGCTATCTTGGCCTGCTTGTCTTGCTCTAATGCCGTTGTGATGGCATTATTGCCCTGAGCAAGCTCTTTTTCGCGCTCGTATCGTTTTTCGACTTTTGCAATTTCGATTTCAGCGTTTGCCTGTGCAAATTCCGAAGCGAGTCTCATGCCTTCCGACACTGCCGCAAATGTCGCTGCGGCTGCATTGCCCAACATCTGCATTTTGTCGGCAAATGACATGGCGCCGTCGCCTGCCGACTGCCAAAGGTCGTAAAACGACGTAGCTACTTGAGCAATGGTAGATAGCCATGATGTTCCGAATTTTTCGGCAGCCCCGGTCATACTCTCGCTGATGGCGTCGGGTAAAAGAGATTTTTTTCTGCTTTCAGCCTCTTTTTCTGTTATAAGACCAGCTTTCTGGGCGTTGTCAATCTCTCTTATGCGATTATTCATTTCCTCTTCCGCTTTCTTCCGCTTTGTGGAGATAGACTCAGGCACATTCCCCGGCAATTCGTCGCGGTATTTTTCTTGTAGCTTACGTCTCCACTCCAAAAACTCAGTGTATGATATTTTGCGTGCTGCAAAAAGCTGGCTTAAAAGAGTTGATTCCATGCGGAAACGGTCAGCGGCGGAAACCTTTTCGTACTGCTTGCGTAGCTCCAGCGCCTTTTCTTCGTATGCACGATTCTTAGCCGCCTTTCCGTCGAGATATTTTTGCTCGATTTCCTGCACGATTTGTTCCCACTTTTCGGAGCCTTTAGCATATAAGGCAAGACGTTTTTCCAGCGCCTCGACAGTTATACGTGTGATTTCGTCCTGCCGTTTGAGTTCTGCCGAAAGTGTGTTTTGGGCATGGCGGACGTTAAGTGCTTCGTCTTTTTTTACCCGGTCGAGTTCTGCGGCTTCCCGACGCGAAATTGATTTGTCCTGAAAATCAATAATCTTGTCGGTATATTTTGCCGTTGCAGCTTCACGTCGTTGCATCATGGCCTGATAATCCTTATCCTCTGTCACATCGATGCCTTTTATAGCTGACAAATGGCGCTCCATGTACTGACGAGACTTGTCGCAATACGACTGTTCGGCCTCCATACGCTTAGTTAGGTATGCAACATAGTCGATTTCTCCGGCGGCATATTTGGCTATAATATCTGCATCTGCCTGACTGTACTCAGCCTTTAAAGCCTCGAGTCCCTGACGATAGTCCGTATGGGCTTTAATCGCCTCTTTGCGGGCTTCAGCAGCTTCTTTGCGTGCCTGGGCTTGTGCCTCTTTTTCCGATACGTATTTAAAATCCTCGCCGGTCGGCTTATCCGGTTCTGCCTCTGTGTGCGGCATCATGCCCTGCAGCCGCATTTCCCGAACGATTTTGTTTTTAATTTCCTCGGCCTGCTTCGGTGTGACTGTGATCATACCGTTGTCACTCTGTACGGAGACAGATTTAACGCTTTCGGTGGCAATCTCTGTAAGAGATTTGCCGGGAGCACCCGCTCCCAAAAGCGCCGGCTGTGCGCCTGTCTGTAAAAATTTGTTTTCTGCCGGTTTCTCCTGTTTCTGCTGTTCCGGCCTGAAGTCTTTTGGCAAAGCGACAGCCGATTCTTCGCCGGTCTCAATAATCTTATCGAGTTTTGCAAGCACCGCGTCAAGCTGTACCTTGCTGTCAACCATTATTGATCCGTTTTGCCCCGGAAGCTTTTTGTCAGGATCCATCGCTCTTACTGTCTCCACACCCTTAGATCTTGTGTCGTAATCGTGCAGAATATCTTTGATTATCTTTATCGGCGATTCTACGTCAGCAAAAGATATACCGGTCTTGGCTGCCCATGTAGCCTGACCTAATGACAGCTTTTTGCCTGTCTTATTATCAAGAGTAGCAGTATTTTTCGACAATTCCCGGATTATGGTTGCAGCTTCTCCGGATAGCTTCTGACCTTTTGCTGCTGCCTCGTTCATGGCGGCTATAACCGTCTGTACCTGCAACGGTGTTGCGCCGTATGATTTAAGCGATATTTCGAGTTTCGACAGTTTTTCGCCGACATTCTCCAAATACGCTTCTTCGATTTTTTGTTCTTGGGCGGCAATAGCACGCTTACGCATAGACCTCGATACGGCCTCCGACAGAATATCGTAAGCCTGTGCGAGATCGATTATCTGGCCTTTTTCGTCTATCAGTCCTCCGAGATACTTACCATATTGTCTGATAATAGTCTCTTTGGCGTCACGATATTCTTTTGTGCCTTCCGATGCACCTTTTAGTGTACCAATCAATTTATCAATCTGCTGTTGCTCTTTGACTGCTTCTGCCCGATATTCGGCACCGATACGCGATAAATCACGTATTTTTTTGGCAAATTCGTCGGATTTTGTGGCGGCTCTGATTATAGTCACTGTCAGTGCTGCTACTGCGGCGGCCAACACAGCCCAGGGAGTTACACCCATTGCGGCTGTCATCGCACGCATGGCGGCGCGTGCCCTGCCGATATTACCTGTCAGCAGAGCGACAACACCGTTAAAACCGATAGTGAGTGCGTGTGCGGTTCTTACGCTGGCTGCATACATTGCTTTAGCTGCTGCCAGCGCTTTTGTCGCTATTGTCAGTGCATGAGATTTAATGGTAGTAGCGTAGATAGCGGCTGTGTAGGCTACGATTGTCGTAGTCAGTGTGATGATTGCCCACTTGTGCTTTTCGGCAAATGTTATAATCTCCATCATCGCTTTAAGCATCAGCGACGACGAAGAATATACATGAGTCATGACAGGATACAGTTTTTCGCCGAGTTCCACCGACAATTCGTGCATCTTGTTTTTAGCCTTGTCTATTTCCGCCTGTTTAGTGGAATTGAAGATATTATACTCGTTATTGACTGATACAGCCTCGTTAAAAGCTTTGTCAGCCTCTCCGAATTGCCACTTTAGGTCCTCGATTTTGTTAGCTAATGTCGATAACACAGCCGACAGACGGGCGGCATCAAGTCCCATATCCTTAAATAGCGGAGCAATGGCGACAGTTGCGTTACTTGCCGATGTCTTATCCGATAACCTTTTGATAGCCTCAAGGTACATCATTATACCGTCTTTTGCCGACGTTTTAAGAGTCTTTGCAAGTTCTTCGGCATCAAGTCCCAATATCTTTGCAAACTCTTTGTTTTTATTGGCGAGTTGCATGATAACCTGTTGTACGGCTGTTGCTGACATCTCGCAAGCCTGACCGTTTGAATCCAATACTGCGGCAAACGCCATTAGCTGCGGAATTGTCATTCCGGCTTGTGCACCAATGCCGGCCATGCGCTGAGTAAATTCTACCAGATAGTTAGCGCCTGCAGTACAGTTTTGCGACAGCTCGTTAACAGTAGAGCCAATCGCCATCATCGCTTGTTTTGTACCTAACTTTTGCTCGACGTTAAAAATATTGGATAACTTGGCTATCGTCTGTGTAGCCCCATCGCCAAGATCATCAAGAGCTACCTTGATAATCTGGCCTGCCTCGACGTAGCCTTTTACAGCCTCCGACGTATTTTTGCCTAATCTACCAGCTTCGGAAGCCAAAGCGTTAAGTTGCTCGCGTGTGTTGCGGGTGTCAATCTCCTTGAAAGCGTCGTTAAGCTTTCTTACTTCTGCCTCTGACAGTCCTGTAAATTTTTGAGTGTCTGCCAATGACTCGCCCATTTGGGTATAACTGCTTACAGCATCTCTGCCAACTGCTATTAATCCTGTAATGCCGGCAACAATTCCGAGTATCTGATTTTGGATATCCCCTAAAAAGTTTTTGATTTGCTGCCATTTACTTTCCGAGACTGTGAGCGTAGAATTAACCCTCTGTAACTCCTGACGGAGTAATTGTATTTTGCGCCTGTGATTTTCCCACGCCTCGGAACCCCTATCCATTGCGTTAAGCTGTGCACGCAATGTCCGCATCGCTGACATAAGCTCCTTCGGCGATGCCGTGTTAAGGCGGCGCATAACGTCGTTAACACGTCCGATTTCGGATTGACACTGCGAAATCTGACGTGATACGTTTCGAAAATCCTGATAGAGTTGTGATAGCCGGCGCCGATCCATCGGCACAGCTCCGGTCTCCATAGCCTGTATTTCGGCTTTAAGCTGACCTGCACGCTGGCGAAGGCGGTCAAGTTGCTGTGCGGCCTGTGCACCGTTGACATTAAGATTGACTGTTGCGTTTGATATTACATTTCTGGCCATTAGGTGTAATTTTTTGGCCGAAGGTAGTCAGTATCACCACGTACAAAAAAATACAGCTCCGCCTTACGAAAATAAAGCGAGAAAGCCCCCGAACTTTAGTCGGTGGATGAAAGCGTTTAATGATTCTTTTGGTTTTCAATATATCGTATGATTGTATCTGCCGATATACAGCCGACAGACTCACAGAAATATGAACGAGTCCACAAAGAGGGCAGTCTTGACCTTAGTTCCGCAAATTCTTCACGCAATATCCGCGAGGTATATCCCTTGAATTGCTGAACAATGAAATGAGGAGCGTATGTTGGTTTTGTTTTGACAAATAGATGAACATGGTCTGGCACTGTTTCCATTTCCACAATTTCTATTTCAAGTTCCTCAGCCTTTTCTTTTAAAAGGTCTTTAAGACGCGCCTCTATTTGAGGAGTCAGCACCTTTCTGCGATACTTGGTGCACCATATAAGATGAAAACCGAGATTGTATACACAGGTACTGCTTGATGTAAATCTATTCTTTGTTGTCATAAAATAATAATTAGTTATATTGCATATATCTAATATTTTTATTATCTTTGTAACAAAGCTATAACAATGTATTATTTCATACAAAGACAAAATATAGAAAAAAGTCTTCAAAAAAATACAAGTGTTGGTAAAAT